>NZ_CBCSIQ010000003.1:0-231337 GCF_965139615.1 Kerstersia similis | reverse complement strand
GGCTNGGGGTGATGCATACTTCCGAGCTGTACCTGTTCGTTGAGCGCCTATGGCAGAACGCAGCCAATAACCAGATTCTCGTGGCGGTGCCCTGCTTTATTTTCATGGGGATCATGCTGGAGAAAAGCCAGGTTGCCGATAACCTGCTGCGCGTGCTGCAACTGTTGTTGCGCCGCGTGCCTGGCGGGCTGGCGCTGGCGGTGGCCTTGCTGGGCACGATCCTGGCGGCGACCACAGGCATCATCGGCGCATCGGTCGTGATGCTCACCATGATGGCGCTGCCGGCCATGCTGGCGCAGAAATACGATGTCCGTCTGGGGACGGGGATCATTGCCGCCAGCGCGACCTTGGGCATCCTGCTGCCGCCATCCGTTATGCTCGTCATGATGGCCGACCTGATGGCCATTTCCGTCGGCAACCTGTTCCTGGCAGCGATTCTGCCGGGGCTCATGCTGGCGGCGCTCTACTGCATTTACGTGGTGGTGATCTCCATGATCAAGCCGCAGCTGGCCCCCAGGGTGGAGCGTGATGAGAGTGAAATCGGCGCCTGGAACCTGCTGGTGCTCTTCGCCAAAGGGGTGCTGCCGGTTTCGTTCCTGATCGTGTTGGTGCTGGGTTCCATCTTTGCCGGTTGGGCCACGCCGACGGAAGCGTCTGGGATCGGTGCTTTCGGCGCCATTCTGCTGGCTGCTTTTTCAGGCAAGCTCAAGCGCGCAACGGTGGATAAGGTCTGCATGCAGACCGCGCTGACATCGGCCATGATCTTCCTGATCTTCGGCGGTGCCACGGCATTTTCCTATGTGTTCCGCGCGCTGTATGGCGAAGACCTGATCCTGGATTTCATTCAGTGGATGGGCCTGACCCACTGGAGCCTGTTGTTCCTCTTGATGGTCGTGATCTTCCTGCTGGGCTTCTTCTTCGACTGGCTGGAAATCACCCTGATCATCCTGCCGGTGTTTGCGCCCATTATCGCGAGCTTCGCACCGGATTTCGCGCCCGCGCTGGGGATAGAGCATCTGGCGCCTGAAGAACAGAAATCCATGGTGCTGTTGTGGTTTGCCATTCTGGTTTCGGTCAACCTGCAGACATCGTTCCTGACGCCGCCGTTCGGCTTTGCCCTGTTCTTCCTGAAGGGTGCGGCACCTGCGTCGGTCAGCATCAAGGATATCTATCGCGGCGTTACGCCATTCGTGACGATTCAGCTGCTGGGGGTGTTGATTCTGGCGCTGTGCCCGGCCATCGTGTTCTGGCTGTTGCAGTAAACGCGACGGCAGGGTGTGCGAGCGGCAGGCGCCTGCTGCTCGCACACCGTGTTCAGCGGCCGGCGGGCTGCTGACGGCTGTAGGCCAGCAGGACAATGCCGGTCACGACGATGGCGCCGCCTATCAGTTGCGTGGTGTTGAAAATCTGGCCCAGAACCAGCCAGCCCAGACATAGCGAGGCGACGGGTTCGATGTTCATCACCGGGGCGTTGCGCGCCATGTCCAGGCGTGGCGCGAAAACGAAGAGCGAACTGAATGCGATGGTGTAGAGAATGCTCAGCAGCACCAGTGACAGCCAGCCCAGGCTGTTGCCCGGTACAGCCATGCCGCCGGGAATCACATCGGCAAAGCCGGCCGTGACCATGCCGGCAAAGACGACCAGAATGGTATAGAAACTGCGTACCGGGCCGGTGACGGCGGAAAGCTTGTGCTCGGTGATCCACATGCCGACGGCAAAGACGCAGGCAGCGCAAAAACTGAACAACAGGCCGCTGACCCAATGCGGGCCGAGCGTATTGCCGCCGCGAACCAGCGTGGGCAGGTCAAGCACGAACAGCAGGCCAAACAGAATCAGGGCCATGATGGCTGCCGTCCGGCGCGTCGGCGGTTTGCCACCGAGCGCCCAGGTGAGCAGGGCCAGCAGGATGGGAAAGGTATTGGCTACCAGCAGGGCCAGGGCCACGGGAATGCGTGCGACCGCAGAGTACAGAAACAGGCTTTGCAGGGCGATCAGCAGGCCAAGCGCCAGCTGCCACTTGCGGGTGCCGGCAGGCATGCGGGGTACCTGACGCAGCCAGATCAGCAGCGCAGTCAACGCAAGCAGGCTGGCGCCGGAACGAAAAAGGATGGCTACCAGCAGGCCCGCGCCATTATCGAAGGCCAGGCGGGCTGAAATATGGTTGCCGGCAAAACAGGTGCCGAGCAGCAGCAGGATGGTAATGGCGATATGGCGGGGTAAAGGCGGTGCAGCGACTGACGCAGTCATGGTGTCTCCAGGGGGCATGGCTGTATTCATGCCTGGGCGTCCACCCTGGCTTGAACTGGGGGACGTGGTTTTTTTTATCCTGCGCCATGCCAAAGCGAAAAGCCCCCGCTTGATCCAGGCAGGGGGCGTTTGGCCGGCAGCGGCACGGCGCAGGGGTATCTTTTTCAGGGAATGCCGTGTCGCTGGCCGGGTGTGCCGGCAGGCGTGGGCAGCAGTAGGGCGATGCGCCGGTCGGGCGGCATCGTAACGCGAGGATTATGGCATTTTCCCGAAGGCCATGACGGTGTAGAACCAGGCCCGGCGTGGAGGGCGGGGATGAGCATGTTATCTTTTGCTAAAGGCCGGTGCCGCGCGGCAGCCGAAGTCAAGCCATGGGGGTTGGCGGAAACGGCATTCAGGTTTTCGGGGGAATTATGCAACAACGGGGGCAGACGCCGGGGGCGGTGACTGAGGTTGAACAGCGTGCCAGTGAGTATCCGGCAAATGAGGCGGCGCAGCCCTGGCATGCCATGCCGGTAGAACAGGTGCTGGCGCATTGGCGCAGCAGTCCGGATGGCCTGGATGGCGAGCAGGCGGCAGAGCGGTTGCAAGCCTATGGTCCCAACCGTCTGCCAACGGCGCGTGGCAAGCCGGCCTGGCGGCGTTTTTTGGCACAGTTCCACAATAGCCTGATTTATCTGTTGTTTGTCGGGGCGGTTGTCAGCATGGTGCTGGGGCATCGCGTGGATGCAGCGGTGATCCTGCTGGTCGTGGTGGTCAATGCCATTACCGGCTTCATTCAAGAGGGCCGGGCGCAGCAGGCCATGGATGCCATCCGGCGGCTGATTGCCCCGCATGCCACGGTCCTGCGTGATGGGGGCCGGGTCGTGTGTGACGCGGCTGAACTGGTGCCTGGTGACATCGTTCTGCTGGAGCCGGGTGATCGGGTGACGGCGGATTTACGCCTGCTGCGCGCGCGTGGGCTGATGGTGGATGAAGCCATTCTGACGGGCGAATCCGTCAATGCGATAAAGCACAGCGGGGCGACAGCACCGGATGCCCCGCTGGGCGACCGGGCCGGCATGGCCTTTTCCGGCACGCTGGTGGTGGCGGGCATGGGCGCAGGCGTGGTAGTCGGTACGGGGGCGGCGACGGAAATCGGGCGTATCAGTACGCTCATGGATCAGGTGGACGCGCTCAGTACGCCGCTGTTGCGCCAGGTGGATCGTTTCAGCCGTGTGTTCGGCATCGCGGTGCTGATCGGCGCCGTGCTGCTGTTCTTATTTGCCGTGTGGGGGCGCGGCTACAGTGCCATGGATGCGTTGATGGCCGTTGTCAGTCTGGCCGTCGCCGTCGTGCCGGAAGGTCTGCTGGCTGTCATGACGATTACGCTGGCCATTGGCGTGCAGCGCATGGCGCGTCGGCAAGCCATCGTGCGCCGGCTGCCAGCCGTGGAAACCCTGGGCGCGACCTCCATCATCTGTTCCGATAAAACCGGTACGCTGACGCGCAATGAAATGACGGCGCAGCGAGTGGTGGCGGCAGATGCCAGCTGGGATATCTCTGGCCAGGGTTATGCGCCGCAGGGCGAACTGCTGCCGCAAACGGAGACGGCGCAGCCTGCCTTGGCCCAGGCGCTGCTGCGTTGCGGCCTGCTCTGCAATGATGCGCGCCTGCTGCAGGACCCAGGCGGGGCCTGGAATGTGCGCGGCGATACCATGGAAGGCGCCTTGCTGGCACTGGCTGCCAAGGGAGGGCTGGATGCTGCGGAAGAACGCATGGCCTGGCCGCGCCTGGATGAAATTCCCTTTGATGCCCGCTATGCCTATATGGCGACCCTGCATGGCGATGCCGCTGGCAGTGGCGTTCGTTTGCTGTGCTTGAAGGGGGCGCCGGAAAAAGTGCTGGCGCGTTGCGCGACGCAGCGCACGGCACAAGGCGAAGCGCCATTGGAACGCCAGTACTGGGAGGCGCAGATTGCGGCGCTGGCGGAACAGGGGCAGCGTGTGTTGGGGTTCGCCATGCGCGAGCTGGGTTCGGACGAGGTGTTGCCGATGGATCCGGCGACCTTGCCGGATAGTTTCGTGATGCTGGGTGTGATCGGCTTTATCGACCCGCCGCGTGAAGAGGCGCTGGCAGCGGTGCGAGATTGCATCAGTGCCGGGATCGAGGTCAAGATGATTACTGGCGATCATGCGGCGACGGCGCTGGCGATTGCGCGGCAGCTGGGGTTGTGCAACGACCCCAAGGTGCTGGGTGCGGCCGAGCTTGACCGCATTAGCGATGCAGATCTGCCGGACGCGGCGCAGCGCACCACGGTGTTTGCGCGCGCCACGCCGGAACACAAGCTGCGTATTGTGCGTGCCTTGCAGTCGCGTGGTGCGGTGGTGGCCATGACGGGCGACGGGGTCAACGATGCGCCTGCGCTCAAGCAGGCGGATGTCGGCGTAGCAATGGGAGACAAGGGCACGGAGGCCGCCAAGGAAGCGGCAGAAATCGTGCTGGCGGATGATAATTTCGCTTCCATTGTGGCGGCAGTGAAGGAAGGCCGGACGGTCTATGACAACCTGACCAAAGTCATTTCCTGGACGCTGCCCACCAATGGCGGCGAAGTCATGGTGGTCATCCTGGCGTTGATGATGGGCTGGGTGCTGCCCATGTCCACGGCGCAGATACTCTGGATCAATCTTGCCACGACGGTAACGCTGGGGCTGGTGTTGTCCTTTGAACCCGCTGAGCCAGGCGTCATGGCCCGGCCGCCGCGCCCGGCCGGGCAACCCCTGTTGTCGGGGTTCCTGCTGTGGCGGGTGGGCTTTGTCTCCTTCCTGTTCATGGTGGGCGCACTGGGCATCTTTCTGTTTCTGCAGGCGCACGGCGCGTCGCTGGAAGTGGCTCGCACGGCCGTTGTGAATGTGATTGTCGTCATGGAGGTGGCATACCTGTTCAGCGTACGCTACCTGCACATGCCTTCCTTCAACTGGCAGGGAATCAAGGGTACGCCAGCAGTGGTGATGGCGTTGACGGCCGTGACGGCAGGCCAGTTGTTGTTGACCTACGCGCCGTTCATGCAGCGCTGGTTTCAGACGGCGGCGCTGACCGCCGGGCAGGCCGCCGCAGTGCTGGCTGTGGGGGTTGCCCTGTTCGTTTTGCTGGAAATAGAAAAGGCCGTGGCGCGTCGCTGGCTGGGCGAGGTCATATAGGCCCGCCTCCCGCCAGGTGCCGGAGCGGCCCTGGCGGGATGGCTGGGTTCAGTTGTCGTTGCGCATGCTTTCCTGTTTGATGCGGCGGTGCCTGGCTTCCATTTCTTCCCGCAAGGCGCGCCGCTGGATCGCGGCTTCATGGCGATGACGTTCTTCTTGCGTGACGGGGTGCAGCGGCGGTACGGCAGTGGCCTTGCCGTCGTCATCCACGGCAACCATGGTGAAGTAACAGCTGTTGGTATGGCGCACCATCTGTTGCCGGATGTCTTCGGTCACGACCTTGATGCCGATTTCCATGGATGTCCTGCCGGTGTAGTTGACGCTGGCATAGAAGGTGACGAGTTCCCCGACATGGATGGGTTGGCGGAACATGACCTGATCGACCGATAAGGTAACGACATAGCTGCCGGCGTAACGGCTGGCACAGGCGTAGGCCACCTGGTCCAGGTATTTCAGAATGGTGCCGCCATGGACATTGCCGGAAAAATTGGCCATGTCCGGCGTCATCAGGATGCTCATGGAAAGCTGGTGGCGATGTTCATTCATGTGAGGCTGCCGAAGGAAAGCAAAAATGCCGATTCTAGGGCTTGTGGCCCGGGAAAAGGGGGCCGCTTCCCTTCAGGCGCTGATAAGCGCCGGTATCGGTGCGTGTGGCCAGCCCGGCAATTTCCAGTTCCCAGAGCGCTGCGCTGATGGCGGCGGCGCCCATGGCGCTGCCTTGCACCAGGGTATCCAGGGTAGCCGGGGCGTCGGATAGAAACGGCAGCAGGCGTGTCGCGTCGGCGGATATCGGGGTTGCTCCGGTGGCCTGGGCAGGTTGGGGTGCGAGTGGCGCGGGTGACGGCGGCGCCGGGGTGTCGGGCAGGGGGCAGGGCGGCAATTCTTCCAGGATATCGGCAACGGTTTCTACCAGCTTGGCGCCCTGGCGGATCAACGCATGGCAGCCTCGCGCCAGCGGGGCGTGTATGGAGCCGGGCAAGGCGAAGACTTCGCGGTTGTGCTCGGCTGCCAGTCTGGCCGTCACCAGCGACCCGCTGCGCAGGGCAGCCTCAATGACCAGGGTGCCGAGCGTCAGGCCCGCCACCAGGCGGTTGCGCCGTGGAAAATGGCCAGGCAGCGGCGGCGTGCCTGGCGGGTAGTCGGACACAATGGCGCCCTGGTCTGCGATACGCCGGGCCAGCGCGGCATGCCGGGCGGGATAGATGATGTCCGGGCCGCAGCCCAGCACGGCCAGGGTGGCAAGGGGGGCGGGCGCTCCGGCAAGCGCGCCGAGATGGGCAGCAGCGTCGATGCCGCGCGCCAGGCCGCTGACGATGAGCCAGCCGGCGCGTGCCAGTGCCTGGGCGAAGGCCTGGGCATTCTGCAGGCCGGCAGGCGTGGCATTGCGGGCGCCGACGATAGCCAGCGAAGGCCGTGCCAGCGCCTGCGGGTCGCCTTCCAGGTAGAGGACGAGAGGAGGGTCGGCCAATTGGCGCAGGCGCTCTGGATAGCAGGCATGATGCAAGGGGATGGCATGACGGCGCGGGCTTGCCTGCAGCCAGGCGAGCGTGTGCGCCAGTTGTTCGGCCTGATGGGCTGAGGGCGCACGGCTAAGCTGCAGGGCCAGGCCGGGCGCCAGCCAGCGGCCCAGCTCGCTGGCAGATTGCTGGTAAATCTGCGCAGGCGGCCCGCCATGCTGCAACAAGGCAAGCGCCGCGCGCGGCGGCAGGCCGGGTTCCTGGGCGAAACGCAGCCAGGCAATCAGGTCGGGGTCCGGAAAGAGGCAGGATGTGGGCATGCGTCCAGTCTGGCATGTCCGGCGGCTCGACGGGATGCAAGTGTGAGCATTCGAACACACTTGGCGGCGGCTTCACCTGGTCATTTGCATGGCTTTTCCCCGTGCTGCCGGGTAGATGATTTATGATGTGCCCATGCGCGTCTCAGGGCGCTTTTTGTGTTTATTCGGTACCTTGCCATGGCATTGCTCCCCATCCTCCGTTATCCCGACCCCCGTCTGCACAAGGTCGCCAAGCCTGTCGAGCAGGTTGATGACCGTATCCGTCAGCTGGTGCGCGATATGGCGGAAACCATGTATGAAGCGCCGGGCGTTGGCCTGGCGGCAACGCAGGTCGATGTGCATGAGCGCGTCGTGGTCATAGACGTCTCTGAAAACCAGGATGAGCTGCGGGTGCTGATCAACCCGGAAATCCTCTGGCACAGCGACGACAGCAAGACCTACGAAGAAGGTTGCTTGTCCGTGCCCGGCGTGTATGACGAAGTCTGCCGGCCTTCACAGGTCAAGGTCAGGGCGGTCAACGAAAAAGGCGAAACCTACGAGTTCGACGCGGATGGCCTGCTGGCCGTCTGCGTGCAGCATGAAATCGACCACCTGGATGGCAAGGTGTTTGTCGAATACCTGTCCAGCCTGAAGCTCAATCGCATCCGCAACAAGTTGCGCAAGCAGGCTCGCGAACTGTCGCGGGCCTGATCCCTGTCGCTGCCGGGCTTCCTTGCCCGGCGGTCTGCTCCGCCGCGGTACCGGGTCGGGTACGCGTCCCTCAATTGCTGTTATTCCTGAACCTTACACATGCGACTTGTCTTTGCCGGGACTCCGGAATTCGCACGCATTGCTTTTGATGCGTTGCTGGCAGCGGGCCATGAGATCGTGCTGGTCATGACTCAGCCCGATCGCCCGGCCGGCCGCGGGATGAAGTTGATGGCCAGCCCGGTCAAGCAGGCAGCGCTGGCTGCAGGAATTGAGGTGCTGCAGCCGCGTAGCCTGCGGCTGGATGGCAAGTTTCCGGAAGAAGCCGGGGCTGCCCGTGCTGCCCTGGAGGCGGCGCAGCCTGAGGTCATGATCGTGGCGGCCTATGGCCTGATACTGCCGGCCTGGACGCTGACGCTGCCGCGCCTGGGCTGCCTGAATATTCATGCCAGCCTGTTGCCGCGCTGGCGTGGCGCCGCACCGATTCAACGCGCCATCGAGGCTGGGGATGCGCGTACCGGCATTACCATCATGCAGATGGACGAAGGCCTGGATACCGGCGCGATGCTGCTGGAAAAAAGTACGCCTATCCACGCGCAAGAGAATGCGGCACAACTGCATGATCGCCTGGCGGCATTGGGCGGGCAGGCCATTGTCGAAGCGCTGGCAGCGCTGGAGCAAGGGGCATTGCAGGCCGTGCCGCAGCCCGAGGAAGGCATCTGCTATGCAGCCAAACTGGATAAGGCCGAAGCGCCGCTGGATTTCACTTTGCCTGCCGATGCGCTGGCGCGGCGTATCCGTGCCTTTGACCCAGCGCCGGGGGCGACGATGCGCCTGCCCGGACTGGCCGATCCGGTCAAGGTGTGGGCAGCGCTTGCCTTGCCCGCTGATGAAGCCGCGCGGTGCCAGGCGCCAGGCAGTTTGCTGGCCGTAACGCCGGAAGGCATAGATATTGCCACTGCGGATGGCCGCCTGCGTTTGCTCGTTTTGCAGAAGGCTGGCGGTAAACGCCAGCCGGTGGATGTCTTCGTACGTGGCTGGCAGGCGCCGGCCGGGGAGCAGGGGCGATGAGCACCAACGCAAGCTTGCAGCCGCCCCTGTCGGCATTGTTGCTGGATACGGCGGTCGCTGTAGAGGCAGTGCTGGCCGGGCGCTCCCTGACAGAAGTCCTGGAAGAACTGCCTGCCGCACGGCGTCCGGCCGCCCAGGCTTTGTCCTCGCATGTCATGCGCAAGCTCGGGACAGCCATTGCGGACCGCTCGTTTCTGGTGCATCGCCGGCCCGAGCAACCCTTATTGAACGCTTTGCTGTTGAGCACGCTGGCCTTGCTGGATGCGGCCGTGCGCCACGAACAAGGCCTGGCCTTGCCGCATGAGCCCAACTATGCGCCGCATACCCTGGTGGATCAGGCGGTGGAAGCAGCGGCGAGCCATGCCAAACTGAAGCATTTCAAGGCCTTGGTCAATGCGGTGTCGCGTAGTTTCCTGCGTGAGTTTGGGCAATTGTCGCGGGATGATGATGAAGCGCGCTGGAACTTTCCGCAGTGGTGGGTACGCAAGTTGCAGTTTGCCTACCCGAATGACTGGCAAGCCGTGCTGGAGAGCGCGGCAAGCCCTGCGCCCTTGACGCTGCGGGTGAATCGCCGCCGTGCCAGTGTGGCGCAGGTGGTTCAGGCGCTGGCGGACGCCGGTGTGCAGGCAGAGCCGGCCGGATCCTGGGGCCTGACCTTGCATGGGTCGCATGTGGTGGCGCGTTTGCCTGGCTACGAAGAAGGCTGGTGGTCGGTGCAGGATGCCGGCGCGCAACGGGCCGCAGAGCTGCTGGCACCGCGTGATGGCATGCGGGTGCTGGATGCCTGCGCTGCGCCCGGTGGCAAAACGGCGCATTTGCTGGAGTGCGCCGATGTCGATTTGCTGGCGCTGGATGCCGACGCCGGCCGTTTGAAGCGGGTGCATGAAAATCTGGCGCGTCTGCGCCTGAACGGGCCTGGTGTCCAGGTACGTGCTGCCGATGCGGCCAGGCCGCAGAGCTGGTGGGATGGCCGTCCGTTCGATGCCATCCTGGTCGATGCGCCATGCACGGCATCAGGCGTCGTCAGGCGCCATCCGGATATCCGGTGGTTGCGGCGTGAGGCCGATGTGCAGAAGACGGCAGCCGTGCAGCGCCGGATGCTCGATGCACTCTGGCCATTGCTGGCGCCTGGCGGTCAGCTGTTGTATGTCACATGTTCAGTGTTTTCGGAAGAATGCGCCGGCCAAGCCCGCGCCTTTCTCAAGGCGCATGCGGATGCCGTGGCGCTGACGGCACCGGGGCAGATGCTGCCGGTTGGGGCGAATGCAACACTGTCGCAGCAGCATGACGGTTTTTTCTACGCCTTGTTTGCCAAGCAGGCCTGAATCGCCAAGAATGATGGCTATGCCACGCACTTCTTTTCTCCTCCTCCGAAACCTGCTTGCCTGGGTTTCGCTGTGTCTGGCGGCATGTTTGCTGCCAGCGGGGGCGGCGTTCGCCAACCAGGCGGATATTGCCGTGTCCTTCCGGCATGGTGATGTCGAAATCGACGCACAGCTGCCGTTTGAACTGAATGCGGAGCTGCGCGAAGCGGCAGAGCGCGGCGTGCCGCTGTATTTCAGCGTCGATCTGGAAGTGGATCGCAAGCGCTGGTGGTGGTTCGATGCGACTGAAATCGAGTCGCGCATTACCTGGCGTGTGTTGTACAACGCCTTGACGCGTCAATGGCGCGTGGGCACGGGCGATTTGTCCCTGCCGGTGGCGGGCCTGGAAGAAGCCATGGATGTGGTACGTACCATTCGCGGCTGGCCGGTGGCCAAATTGTCCCAGTTGTCGCCAGGGGTGCGTTATGACGGCCGGTTACGCTTGCGCCTGGATACCTCGCGCCTGTCGCGGCCGTTCCAGATCAACGCCTTTAACAGCAGCGCCTGGACGGCTAGCTCCCCTTGGTACGATTTTTCGTTCAAGGTCCCTGATACGGTGGCGGAAGGCCCATGAGCCAGATGCTGCGCATGGCCTTGCTGTTGGGCGGCGCGTGTGGGCTGGCGCTGCTGGCCATGCTGGTCTGGTCCACAGCCAATGCATCCCGTTTCGCTGAATATTATGATTTGCTGTTGCTGCTCAATGGCGTGCTGGCCCTGGCGATGTTCGTCTGGGTACTGGGGCTTAGCCTGCGCATGTGGCGGCAGTTCCGGCGGCGTGCTTTTGGCGCGCGCCTGACGGCGCGATTTGCGCTGTCGTTTGCCGTGATCGGCGTGGTGCCGGGCGTTGCCATCTATATGCTGTCCGTGCAGTTCATGTCACGCTCCATCGAATCCTGGTTCAACGTGCGCGTCAACGCGGCGCTGGAGGCCGGCCTCAACCTGGGGCGGGCAGCCCTGGATTCGCAGCTGGCCGAGCTTGAGGCGCGCGGGCGCGCCATGCTGCTGGAACTGAACCGCACCAGTGATGCCGATATGGCCTTGGCGCTTACCCGCCTGCGCAATTCACACAATGTGTCGGATGCGATGGTATTTACCAGCAATGGCCGGTCCATCGCCTATTCCACCGAAGGCTATGGCGCGTTGTTGCCGGAGTTGCCGCCGCCGTCCGTCATGAATCAGCTGCGGATTGCGCGCAGCTATGCGGCGGCCGAGTCTGATGAAACCAGCGGCGCTGTCGGGCGTGAACGCTTGTATCTGCGTGTAGTTTTGCCCTTGTCGTCGGATGCGACGATAGACCGCCTGCGGGGTTGGAGTACCGGTGATCCCCGCTGGTTGCAGTTGATCCAGCCAGTGCCGGAACAGATCGCCTATAACGCCAGCCGGGTCCAGGAAGGTTTCCGGGACTATCAGGAACTGTCATTGTCGCGGCTGGGGCTACGCAAGCTGTACGGCATCACATTGACGATGGCCTTGCTGTTGACGGTGTTTGCTTCCGTGGCGGTGGCGCTGGCATTGTCGCGCCGCTTGGTGCGTCCGTTGCTGACGCTGGCTGCGGGTACCAAAGCCGTCAGCGTTGGGGATTACCGGCCTTTGCCGGAGCCGCCAGGCAATGATGAAGTCGGCCAGTTGACCCGTTCGTTCAATGCCATGACCCGGCAGTTGGGCGAGGCGCGCTCCATGGTGGAACGCAACCGCCGGCAGCTGGAGCGTTCCAATGTCTATCTGGAAAGCGTCCTGAGCAATTTGTCATCCGGCGTGCTGGTGTTCGATGAACTGTTTCGCGTCACCATGTTCAATCAGGGCGCGCAGGCCATTCTGCACGCCGACCTGCGGCAGACGGTGGGGCGGCCCCTGGAAACTGTCGATGGCTTGATTGGTTTTGCGACGGTCATCCGCCACGCCTTTTCCTCGCACGAGGCAGTGGACTCGGAAGCGCCATACTGGACGCAGCGTTTTGAGCTGGCATTGCCCGATGACGGGGTCAGCGGCACGGCACAGCAGCCCGCAACCCTGATGGCGCGAGGCACGCATCTGCGCGTGGCCGAGCGCGACAACGGCTATCTGGTCGTTTTCGATGATATTACCGAGTTGATGTCCGCCAGTCGTACGGTTGCCTGGGGTGAAGTAGCGCGGCGGCTGGCGCACGAAATCAAGAATCCGCTGACGCCCATCCAGCTGTCTGCCGAACGTCTGGCCATGAAACTGGCGGACAAGCTGGAAGAAAATGATGCCCGCATGCTGCGGCGGGCGACGCAGACCATCGTTGATCAGGTGGCCTCGCTCAAGCAGATGGTGGATGAATTCCGTGAGTATGCGCGTGCGCCCCAGGCTGTCATGCGGCCGGTGGATTTCAACCGGCTGGTCACGGATGTGCTGGCCCTGTATGGTTGGGATCCGGTGGAGCACGGGACGTCTGGCGCCGCGCATTGGCTGGAAGTGCACCTGGATCCCGAGGCTCCGATTATCATGGGGGACGCGGCCCAGTTGCGCCAAGTTATCCATAATTTACTGAGTAATGCCAGGGATGCCATTGTCGAACAGGAAGAACAAGGTAAAGTCCGGGTAAGAACCGTACGGGCCTTGACTGCGCGGGCTGATGGCACGGAGCAGCCGGCCCTCCGGTTCTCGGTGTCGGATACGGGCAAGGGGTTTGCCGCGCATGTGCAGCAACGGGTGTTCGAACCCTACGTCACCACCAAATCCCATGGTACGGGTCTGGGCCTAGCCATTGTCCGTAAAATCGTGGATGAACATGGTGGCCAGATTGATTTGGGCAACCGCAAGGAAGGCGGCGCGAGGGTGACCATTCTGTTGACCCGGTTGGCACCGGCATCGACTTCGGCGAAACTGGACGGCGCGGGGCCAGAACAGGGATAATGCAGCAAGCGATAGGTGAGAGGTTATGGCCAGAATCCTGGTAGTGGACGACGAAGTTGGCATACGCGAGCTGTTGTCCGAAATTCTCTATGACGAAGGGCATACGGTCGAACTGGCCGAAAATGCCAGTCAGGCACGGGCCGCCAGGCAGGCGTTCCGGCCTGACTTGGTGCTGCTCGACATCTGGATGCCGGACACCGATGGCGTCAGCCTGCTCAAGGAGTGGAGCGCCCAGGGGTTGCTGGATATGCCGGTCGTCATGATGAGCGGGCACGCGACCATAGATACCGCCATGGAGGCGACGCGCATCGGTGCGATCGACTTCCTGGAAAAGCCCATCACGCTGCAGCGCTTGCTCAAGACCGTAGAGAATGGCCTGGCCCGTCGTCGGGTGGTGCCTGCGCAGGCGACGGCAAGCACGCCGGCGGCGCCTCAGCCGCAGCGGGCCGTGCAGGATGCGGCAGCGCCCAGCGTCGAACAGGAGTCGCCTGCGAATGGCCGGCTTGGCGAAATTTCCCTGGATCTGCCGCTGCGTGAAGCCCGGGATGCCTTCGAACGCATTTATTTCGAGTATCACCTGGCACGCGAAGGTCACAGCATGACGCGTGTGTCCGAGCGTACCGGGCTGGAGCGTACACACTTGTATCGCAAGCTCAAACAGTTGGGTATCGAGGCTACGCGCAAGCGTTCATCATGAAAATCCTGATCGTCGGCGCTGGGCGAGTCGGTGTCAGCGTCGCGGAAAATCTGGTTTCCGAGCGCAACGACATTACCGTTGTCGATATGAATGCGGAGCAATTGGCGCCGCTGCAAGAGCACTTCGACCTGCGCGTGGTGCATGGGGATGCCTGCCAGGTGTCCGTGCTGCGCAAGGCGGGTGCCGATGACGCTGACCTGCTGATTGCCTGTGCCAGCCTGGACGCCGTGAACTTGGTGGTCTGTAAGCTGGCGCGGCAGGTGTTCAACGTGCCGCGCCGGATTGCCAGGGTACGCTCCGCCGAACTGCCGGAAATGCCGGAGTTGCTGGGCGAAGGCGGTTTTTGCGTGGATGCCGTGATCAGCCCGGAGCGCAGCGTCAGCGGCTACCTGAACAAGCTGATCGAATTCCCCGAAGCCCTGCAGATGGTTGAGTTCGCCAACGGCCGCCTGAGCGTGATGGCGCTGCGGGTGGGCGAAGGCAGCCCGCTCGTGGCGCGTCGTACCGATGAATTGACCAGTGTGTTTCCGGGGATCAATGCCAGGGTCATTGATGTGGTGCGGCGCGGCCGCTCCTTGCTGCCGCGCCCGGAATTGCGGGTGGCCGTCGGCGATGAAGCGCTGGTCGTGGTGGATACCCTGCATGCGCGGCGCGCCGTGCGCCAGGTGCGCAGTGCCGAGAAAAGCGTCAGCCGCGTCATGATTGCGGGTGGCGGCAACATCGGCATCCGCGTGGCGCGAGAGCTGGCGGCCGATGGCTACAACATTCGGGTGATCGAGCGTGATATCAAGCGTTGCGAATACCTGGCTGAAACACTGCCGGATCATGTGCTGGTTCTGCACGGCAGCGGTACGGATGAAGATTTGCTCGAAGGCGAAAGCATCGAGGACATGGATACCTGGCTGGCCTTGACCAGTGACGACGAGGACAACATCATGTCGTCGCTGCTGGCCAAGCGCCTGGGGGCCCGCAAGGTGATTGCACTGATCAACCGGCAGGCCTATGGCGAACTGATGCAGGGCAGCCATATCGACGTGGCCATTTCACCGGCACAGGCCACCATGAGCGAACTGCTGCGCCATGTGCGGCGCGGCGACATTGTCGCGGTTCACCGTTTGCGTCAGGGCATGGCCGAAGCGCTGGAAGTGATTGCGCATGGCGATCGGCGTACTTCCAAGGTGGTGGGGCGCAGGGTCGAGGATGTCCGTTTGCCGCGTGGCGCCCGTATTGTCGCGCTGGTGCGTGGCGAAGAGCAGATCATCATGGCCGATGACGATACGGTCATCGAAACCGATGATCATGTGATCGTATTCGCCCCGACCAGACGCCAGATTCCGCAGATAGAAAGCCTGTTCCAGGTCAGCGCGGCCTTCTTCTGATAACTAGACAGCAATCGCCATGAGCCGTCGTTTCTTTGCCGTGCTGCACCTGCTGGGCGTGACGGTGACGCTGTTTGCATGCGCCATGCTGCTGCCTGTGGCGGTGTCGGTCGCCACCAATGACGGTGCGCTGCCTGTGTTCGAGGACAGCTTTTTGATAGCCTTCGGCCTGGGCGTGCTGTTCTGGCTGCTTGGCCGCTGGCGGCGTGGTGAGCTGCGTCCCCGGGATGGGTTCATGCTGGTGTCGGTGGTGTGGGTCAGTTTGCCGGCATTGGCAGCCATCCCTCTGTACCTGTATTTCTTGCGAGCCGGGACGCCGATCACGGTGGCGCATGCCTATTTCGAAGCGATGTCCGGGCTGACGACAACGGGAGCGACGGCGTTGACAGGCCTGGACAGCCTGCCGATGTCCATCAACCTCTGGCGTACAACACTGGTCTGGCTGGGGGGCATGGGGATTCTGGTGCTGGCCGTGGCCGTGTTGCCGCTGCTGGGGGTCGGTGGCCATCAGGTATTCCGTGCAGAAGTCCCGGGGCCGATCAAGGATGAAAAACTGACGCCGCGCATTGCGGAAACGGCCAAGGCACTCTACGCCATTTATGTCAGCATTTCCCTGGTGTGCTTCGTTTGCTATCGCTTTGCAGGCCTGTCCTGGTTTGATTCCTGGACGCATATGTCATCGACCATGGGCCTGGGCGGTTTCTCTACCTATGACGATGGCTTCATGCATTTTGACTCCCCGGCGGTAGAGGCCGTGGCGATGGTTTTCATGCTGATTGCCGGGATCAATTTCGCGACGCATTTCCAGGCTTTCCGGTTTCGCAGCTTCCGTCCGTATCGCCGCTGCCCTGAAGCGATTCCCTATCTGGCCACCTTGTTGTCCCTGTGTGTGCTGGTGTCGGCCTATTTGTATTGGCATTACCCGCATGACGGGGTGCTGGACGCCTTGCGCAAAGGCTTCTTCAATACGATATCGGTGGGGACGACAACGGGTTTCGCCAATACCGATTACGCACTCTGGCCGATTCTGCTGCCCTTGACCATGCTCTTGGCCGGGTCTTTCTGTACCTCGGCAGGATCTACCGGTGGTGGCATCAAAATGATCCGGGTGGTGCTGTTGTTCAAGCAGGCGCGCCAGGAAATGCGCAGCCTGCTACACCCTCATGCCGTGATGCCGGTGCGTGTGGCGGGCCGCATCGTACCGCAACGCCTGATGATCTCCATCCTGGCGTTCATGTTGCTGTATGTCCTGTCGATGGGGGTGTTCAGCGCGCTGATGCTGATGAGCGGGCTGGACGCATTGACGGCCCTGACAGCCGTCTTCGCCATGATCAACAATATCGGCCCGGGCCTGGGGGCAGTCGGCCCCATGGGGAACTACGCGGGCATGACGGATTTCCAGGCGTGGATATGCACGTTTGCCATGCTGATCGGACGCCTGGAGTTGTTTACCGTCCTGGTGCTGTTCCTGCCTGACTTCTGGCGCCGTTGAGCGCGCCGCATGCCTGGTGAGGGGCGGCCGGGGGTCAGGGCTGTTTGCGGCCGATGGCGCTGACCGATAGGCGGGTCTCTCCGCCCACCTGCCGCGCTGCGGCGCGCCAGGCATGGCCGTATGACACTTCCACGCTCAGCGCGATGCGGCCGTCTGCGCTGCGACGCTCGTTCAGTGCATCTTTCAGGCGTTGCAGCCAGCGGCGTCCGGGCAGGGCGGCACGTCGGCCCACGGCAGGGTTGCCGCCCAGTGCATGAACATCTTCCAGCAGACGTTCCGGCGTTTCGTAGGTCAGTGTCAGGGTTTCCTGATCCATGACGGGATCGGCAAAACCGTTTTCGACCAGTTGATCGCCGAAATCATGCATGTCCACAAACGCCGGGGTGACAGTCTCCAGGCCAGCGCTGGCGAGCGCCTGCCGCAGTTCGATAAAGGTGCCCGGGCCCAGCCAGGAAAACATTGCCAGGCCTCCGACTTTCAGCACCCTGCGCCATTCGGCCAGGACGGCGTCGGGCTGGGGATGCCAGTGCAGCGCCAGATTGGACCAGACCAGCTCCAGGGATTCCGCAGGCAGGCCGGTGGCTGCCATATCGGCCTGGATGAAACGCGGTGCCGTATCACGCCGCCGCAGCGTATCCAGCCAGGTACGGAAACTGCCGGGGGCATGGCGCAGACGGGCGAGTTCCAGCACCGGGGCGCTGTGATCCACGCCCGCGTAACTGGCTTGCGGATAGCGCGCCTGCAGTAGCGGCAGGGCATGGCCAGCGCCACAACCCGCATCCATCAGCGCGCCTGGCGTAATACGGATATAGCGCAGGCGCTCTTCCATGCGGGCCGCGATCTCGTCATACAGGAAGCGCCCGCCGGCCAGATCCCCACGACGGGAGAATTGCAGCATGACATGACGAGGATCCAGGGGCAGGCGTGGCGGAGTGGTGGACATTTTCTGCTCGCATGGGCTGGACGGCAAACCATGCTTGGTATGGGATGGACGCTGTGCAGTGTACGCGCACTTGCGCCACGGCGTGAAGTCTGTGGGCAGGAATGAAAATGGGGAGGTGGGAATGGGTAAGCTCATGGTGGACTGGCGGGCGGTGCTCGCGCGCTGCGCTGCTTGGACAGCGCCGCTGCTGGCGTGGGTATCGTCACAGTGCCCCTTGTGCCGGGCGCCTGCTGCCAGTGGCCGGTTTTGCGGCTTGTGCGGCGTATGCCGGGCCGCGCTGCGGCAAGGCAGCGGCCAGTTGCCGCCTGCCAGTCTGGAGGGTGTTGATGCCCTGTGCCATGCCTTTGCCTATGAGGCGCCGGGGGATGTGCTGATCTGGCAATACAAGGTTGGGCTGCGCCTGCGCCATGCCAGGCTCCTGGCGGGACTGATGGCCGATGCCTGGCGCGCGCAGCAGCCATGGGCTGCCGGGCTGCCGTGCCAGGCTGGAGCGCCGGTACTGGTGCCGGTGCCGTCCAGCCGGCGTTCTCTGTTGCGGCGCGGGTTCAACCCGGCACGTGAGTTATCGCGCCATCTGGCAGGCCAGCTCATGCTGCGGGAACGCCCGGACTGGCTGTTGCGCCATGAAACGGCGCACAAGCAGGCGGTCCTGGGACGGCGGGCACGCAGTGCAATCCGGGATGGCGTATTTCATTGTCCTGCCGCCATTCCTGGCGCTGTGGTCATTCTGGTGGACGATGTGGTGACGACAGGCAGCACGGCCAGTGCGGCGGCACTGAGCTTGAAAGCTGCCGGCGCCGCATGGGTCGGCGTGCTGGCGGCGGCCCGGGTACCGCCGCTAGGCAGGCCGTCGATGCTGGCGCACGCGGAGAGGGAGTGAACGCCAATTGCCCAATGCCCAAGTACGCGCAATCGCCAGTAACCTGAAATATCGTTATTACGATATTCAACCATATTGAATAGTGATAATTCAGGCATGCTGGCTGCAGCAGCTCGTTTGTCCGTACCGGGAAGGGCGGGGTTGATGGCGCCGAAAGTGCGCGCAGATAGCGCGGCAGTGGCAAAATAGCGCCATGTTTCATGTCATCCTTGTTCATCCGGAAATCCCGCCGAATACCGGCAATGCCATCCGCCTGTGCGCCAATACCGGTGCGCAGCTACATCTGGTGCGCCCGCTGGGCTTTGACCTCGATGATGCGCGCTTGCGCCGCGCCGGGCTTGACTACCATGAATGGCAGCCGATGAAAGTACACGACTCCCTGGCTGACGCACTGGCGGCCACGGGGGCGCCACCCGAGCGTTGCTTTGCGCTGACGACCCAGGGCGCGCGCAGTATTGCGGGAGTGGGGTTTCAGCCGGGCGATGTGTTCGTCTTCGGCCGCGAGACAGCCGGGCTGGCAGAGGCCGAGCTGGCGATTTTCCAGGCGCCGCAGCGCATACGCTTGCCCATGCGGCCAGGGCAGCGCAGCCTGAACCTGTCCAATGCCGTCGCCGTCACCGTGTTTGAAGCCTGGCGCCAGCAAGATTACGCGGGCTGCGCTCTCTAAGCGGGCTTGCGCTGGCGGCAGGACCGCCGCGTAACGCAGGTCAGGCGCGTCAGGGACCGAGTGTGCCACCCGTTTGCAAACGGATTGCCGCAGGAGGTTGTGGGTGAGGTCCCGGCCGCTGGGCGCGTCGTTTTTGACACGCTTTTGTCCCGCCGCGATTCGCCTGACGCTAGGCTATGCCTGTTCGCCTTGTCAGGAGCACCCGTGCGCAAGCTTATGCCCTCCTCCGGCCTCTTGCGCCGGCAGTCCGCCCTGTCCAGGGCGAGGCCTGTATGGCTGACCCCTGCCCCTCCGGCGGCATCTTCCGCCTCCAGCGCTGCCTGCGTGCCGGGCGGGCGGGGATATCTGGCGGCAGCGGCCGGCTCGGTACAGGTGCCATCGTTATCGCGACGGGCCCATGAAACCTCCCGAATGCAATATCGGATCCTGCCCTTTGCTGCAGGCCGGGTGTGTTCGCCACCGGCATGGGACAGGACGGAGGTGGTGTCCGCCCTTAAGGCGGTGGATGAGGCGCCGGGCACAGACTTTGATGGCCACTGGAAGGATGCACTGGAAACCTTGCTGGAACCTTGTGTGGCTTTGTTCTGGCCTACTCTGCATGCCGATATTGACTGGGCGCGCGCGCCGGATTTCTTGGATAAGGAACTGCGTGCCCTGGCTCCCGGCCGTCGGCGTAGCCGTCGTTACCTGGATAAGCTGGTACGTGTTTATCTGAAGTCTGGCGAGCCGACGCTGATGCTGCTGCATCTGGAAATACAGCAACGTCTCGCGAGCCATTTTGCTCGTCGCATGTATGGCTATTTCGCCAGAATTCAGGAACGTTTTCCAGCAGATGCTATCTTGCAGTTCGCCATCATCACCCGCAGCCGCAGGCAAGCGGATGCGCTGCATTATCACTATGCTCCGAAAGGTCAGGATTTTCTGAGTCTGAGCTACCGCGTGCCGGTGGTACATTTGCAAGACTGGGCTGGCCAGGAGCACGAATTGCGCCGCCTGGCCCCCGGCAATCCCTTTGCCATCGTCATCCTGGCGGAACTGGCTGCAGCCAGGCGCAGTGCCCCGCAAACGCGCCTGGAAGAAAAAAAGCAGTTGGTGCGCAGTCTTTATGACTATGGCTGGCCGCCCAAACGCATCCGGCAGCTGTTTATCTTCATTGACGGCATCCTGGCGCTACCGGCCAGCCTGGACGAAGATTTCTGGCAATCACTGGCAAGTTTCGAGGAGGAGCGCAATATGGCCTACATCAGCAGTGTGGAACGCATTGGTATCCGCAAGGGCTTGGAACAAGGGCGCAATGAAGGTATGGCTTTCCTGCTGCGTGAGCAGCTGGAAAGCCGTTTTGGCGCCTTGTCGGCCGAAGACAGGATGAGGTTGAGTCAGGCGGATGGCAGCAGCCTGAGAGTCTGGGCTCGGCGGCTGCTAAATGCCAAAACCCTGGAAAGCATCTGGCAGTAAGCCTGGCTTGAAGGCACAGGGCTTCAATACACGGTCGGGAATGACCGGCTCAGCGGTGCGCCGGTGATTCCGTGGCCCTGGCTTCGCGTGACAGCAGTGTCGCGACAGCCTGTTCCGGCGTTTGCGTGCCATCAAGGACTTGGCAGACCGCAGCGGTAATGGGCATATCGACGTTCAGGGCCAGGGCGCGTTGCCAGGCAGCCTGGGCACAGCGTACGCCTTCGGCTGTCATGCCGTCGGCGAGAATGGCGTCCAGTGTCATGCCATGTCCGAGTGCCAGACCAACACGGCGGTTGCGCGACAGATCACCTGTCGCGGTCAGCACCAGATCACCGAGGCCTGTCAGGCCAGAGAAGGTCGCGGCCTGTGCGCCCAATGCGATTCCCAGGCGTGTCATTTCTGCCAGGCCGCGGGTAATCAGTGCGGCACGGGCGTTGGTGCCCAGCTCCAGGCCATCGGCGATCCCGCAGGCGATGGCCATGACATTCTTGAGTGCACCGCCGATTTCCACGCCGATGACATCGTCGCTGCCATAAACGCGTACCGGACCGCCATGCAGTGCCATGGTGGTGACGGCGCGTGCGTGTGGGGCGGAACTGGCAACAGTCAGTGCAACCGGCAGGCCACGGGCCACTTCCTGTGCGAACGATGGGCCGGAAAGCACACCGGTGGCGACCCCTGGAATGCCGTCGAGCAGGCGGCGGCTGATTTCATAGGGCAGCTCGCCCGTCTGGGCGTCAAAGCCCTTGCAGGTGCGCAAGACCGTCAGGCCGGGCAGTGGCCGCGCCAGCAGGGCGGCGGCCAGGCTGGCGCAAGTGGCTGACAGCCCGGCGACCGGGATGCCCAGAATGAGCAGGGGAGCGTGATCGCCGGCAAGGTGGGCCAGGGCGGCGTCAAGGCCGTGACCGTAGCGCAGGTTGTCGGGCAGCTTGATGCCAGGCAGATAGCGCGCATTCTCGTGCGTGTCGGCCAATGTGGCCGAGGCTTCGGGTGAACGCGCGACCAACATGGCATCGCCATGCCGGCTGGCGGCGGCTGCCAGGGCCGTGCCCCAGGCGCCAGCGCCCAGGACGGCAATCCGGGCTTGGCGGTCAGCTTCCCTTGTGGCGGACATCGGCTTATTGGCGGGTTGCGCCGGGAGGCAGAATGATGCCGCTGTCGGCTTGTTCCACCTGTTGCTGCTGCAGTTCGGCAATGCGTTGCTCGTAGAGCGCCTGGAAATTGACTTCGGCCAGGTGCAGCGTCGGCAGCGAGGTGCGAGTGATCGCGTCGGCGATGTTGGCACGCAGGTAGGGGTACAGCATGGTCGGGCAAACGATGCCCAGCAGCGGATCCATTTGCTCGCCGGGGATGTTGGCCAGTTCGAAGATACCGGCTTGCGTGCCTTCAACCAGGTACAGCACCTTGTCGTTGATGCGCGTGGTGACCGTGGCCGTCACGGTGGATTCGAACACGGTTTCCGCCAGGCGCTGGCCGCCGACGTTGATGCTGACTTCCACCTTCGGGCCTTCCTGTTCCAGGAAGATTTGCGGCGCATTGGGCATCTCGACCGACAGGTCCTTGAGGTAAACGCGCTGCATGCTGAAGGACGGTGCGGCTTGGCCGTTGGCTTGTTGTTCCTGGTCGGACATGGTGTTTCCTGCGAAAAATGGTTGCAATAGAAATGGGTAACAGGCCGGCGGTATCAGCCGGCGAGCAGCGTCTGCAGCCCGCCAGCGCGATCCAGCGCGGCCAGGTCGTCGAAGCCGCCGACATGCGTATCGCCAATATAGATCTGCGGTACGGTGCGCCGGCCCGTGGCGGCGATCATGACATCGCGTTGTGACGGGTCGGTGTCGATGCGGATTTTTTCGATCTGTTCCACGCCGCGCTGACGCAGCAGCATTTCGGCACGGACACAGTACGGACAGACGGCCGTGCAATACATGCGGACGGGATTCATGGCAGCAGCTCCGGAAAACTTAGCGTTTGCCGCCGGAAAGCGGCATGCCGGCCTGGCTCCAGGCACGCAGCCCGCCGTCCAGGTTGGCGATGTCGGTGTGGCCCTTGGCCTTCAGTGTGGCGATGATGCGTGCCGTATCGCGGCCGGTATCACTGACAACCAGCAGGGGCCGGTTCTTGGGCAGGGCGTCGGCTTTCTGCTCGACTTCGCTGGCCGCGATGTGGCGGGCCTGGGCGATATGGCCTTTCTGGAAGGCTTCGCTGGTGCGTACGTCGATGACCAGGGCGTTCTTGTGGTTGATGTATTGCACGGCAGCGGCGGGTGCCAGGCTGGTGCCCATGCGGCTGCGGCTGATGGCAGGCCAGGCGAGCATGATGCCGGACAGCAGCACCACGGCGATGAGCATGAGGTTTTCAGGCGAATAAATGAAGTCCACTTCGTATTTCCTGCGGGCTGGCGCGGGCGGCAGGGATGCGGCCCGGATTGATCTGAATAGCAGATATTACCGCAGTCGCGCCACACCGGTGGCACCCAGGGGGCAGTGAATGACACGGGGAATGGGCAGAGGAATGCCGCAAGCGCCGCCACACGCTGCCGAAGCCATTAAAATGGACGGGTTCTACAACTCTTTTTGAAAGCCCGCCATGTATAAATTAGTGTTGATGCGTCACGGCGAAAGCCAGTGGAACCTTGAAAACCGCTTCACCGGCTGGACCGATGTCGATCTCACGGAAACCGGCCGCGAACAGGCAAGGCAGGCAGGCGAGCTGCTCAAGCGCGAAGGCTATACCTTTGACGTGGCCTTTTCGTCTGTTCTCAAGCGTGCCATCCGTACCGCCTGGATTGCGCTGGACGCCATGGACGCCATGTATGTGCCGCTGGGCTTGAGCTGGCGTCTCAACGAGCGTCACTATGGGGCGCTGCAAGGTCTCAACAAAGCCGAGACCGCCGCCAAGTATGGTGACGAGCAGGTGCTGATCTGGCGTCGTGCCTACGCCATTGCACCGAACCCGCTGGATATCGACGATCCGCGCCACCCGCGTTTCGACCCGCGCTATGCTCGTGTGCCGGCTGAAAACCTGCCGGCGACGGAATGCCTGAAGGACACGGTGGATCGCGTGGTGCCGTTCTGGAACGAATCCATCGCGCCGGCCATTCGCGCCGGCCGCAAGGTGCTGGTGGCGGCGCATGGCAACAGCCTGCGCGCCCTGATCAAGTACCTGGATGGTGTTTCCGAAGAGGAAATCGTCAACCTCAATATTCCGACGGGTCAGCCGCTGGTCTATGAGCTGGATGAAAATCTGCGTCCGATCCGCCATTACTACCTGGGCGATCCCGAGGCCATCGCGGCGGCGGTTGCCGCCGTGGCTGCGCAGGGCAAGGCCGCGAAGTAATAGAAGGCTGGCATTCACAGGGGCTGTCCATCATGAATCTCCGTCCGGGCGCGTGGTGCCGCCTGTGCCGATCGAGCTTGCTGTGGTTGGCGCTGTTGGCGCCGCCATTGGCGGGCGCGGCGCCGGACACGCAGCAGGTGAGTGACAGCCAGCGTGAAGCGCAGGAGCGCCGCAAGGAACTGCAGCAACGGATTCGTACCGTGCAGCAGGAACTTGAATTGCGTGAAGGAGAGCGCAAGGATGCGGCAGATGCCCTGCGCCAGTCCGAACAGGCGCTTTCCGACAGCAACCGGCGTCTGCATGAACTGGCCGAACAGGCCCGCCAGCAGCAAGCGGTATTGACGCGCCTGGAGCGTGACATCGCCGCCTTGCAGAAGGATCTCGAGCAGCGCCGCCAGATTCTGGCGGGCCAGCTGCGCGAACAATATGCCAATGAGTTGTCGCCCTGGAGCGTTTGGCTGTCAGGCGGCGACCCGCAAGATAATGGCCGTCAGCTGGCCTATCTGGATTATGTGGCGCAGGCGCGCGCAGAAACCGTGCGTGGCCTGGACGCCGAAATCAGTCGCCTGGAGACGCTGCAGGCGGAGCAGCGCGCTGGCAACGAGCGTCTGGTCGCCTTGAATCGTGATGCCGAGGCCCAGCGCAGCCAGCGCGCGGCGCAGCAGCGAGAGCGCGCGGCTGTGCTGGCGCGGCTGGAAGATCGTATTCGCGCCCAGCGTGTCGAGGCCAGTCGCCTGAGCCGCGATGATGAACGGCTGGGCCGCCTGGTCGATGACCTGGGCAAGCAGTTGGAAGCGGCGAGGCGTGCTGCCGAGGTGCGCCGGCAGGCCGAGTTGCGGCGCCAGGAAGAATTGCGTGTGGCGCGCGAAAAGGCAGAAGCCGAGCGCCGGGCACGCCAGGCCGCGGCGCGCGCCGCTGCGCAGCAGGTGGCCGCAGAAAAGGCCGCAGCGGAGCGTGCTGCCCAGCGCGCCAGTGAACGTGAACGTGCGCTGGCTGCTCGTGAGACCGCCACGCAAGGCGGGCCGGTTTCCACGTTGCGGCAGGTTGAGGGGCCGCGTCTGGGGGCGAGCGCCGCCGCGCCGGCACCTGCCTTGGCGCAGGCGGAACTGCCGCGCGAAGAGCCGGTCGAAACCGTAGATGTCAGGCCTGCGGAACCGCCAGCACCCGCACCTGTCGAACCGACGGTAACGCAGCTGCCGGCACAACCGGCGCAGCCCGTGCAACGGACGGAACGGACGGCTGTGGCGGCAGTGGCGCCCGGCGGCCAGGGGCAGGCAGGGTTGAGCAATGGTTTGCGTACGGGCCTGAAAGCGCCGTTGTCCGGCCAGGTGCTGGCTCGTTTCGGCACGCAGAAACCGGATGGCGGCGCGTGGCGCGGCCAGCTGATCGCGGCGCCGGAAGGGACGGCGGTGCGGGTCATTGAATCCGGCACGGTGGTGTATGCGAACTGGCTGCGAGGCTTCGGCAATATCATCATCGTTGACCATGGCCGGGATTACTTGTCTGTTTATGCCCACAACCAGAGCCTGCTCAAACAGGTCGGTGATGCGGTGGCCCGTCAGGAAGCCATTGCACTGGCGGGCGCGACAGGCGGACAGGTGGATTCGGGCCTATACTTCGAGGTCAGGCATCGTGGGACGCCTGTCGATCCGGCGCGTTTCATTGCGCGTTGAGCCCGGCGGCACGATACCCTGGCAGGGCGGCAATCTATCGCCGGCGTTTCCACCGCCGGCCTTCATACGGGAATGTGCATGAGCACTCGTAAAACGCGGAGTTTCGGCCTGGTTGCCTTGGGCGCCGTGGCCGGCGTATTGACCAGTATCGGCATCAGTGCCGTGGCGGAGCGCAGCGGCACACCATTGCCGCTGGATGAGCTGCGCCAGTTCACCAGCGTCTTCGGCGCCATCAAGAACAACTACGTCGAACCGGTCACTGATACCAATCTCATCAATGGTGCCATTTCCGGCATGCTGTCGAGCCTGGATCCGCATTCGGCCTATCTGGATGCAGAAGCCTTCGAGGATATGCAGACGGCGACGCAGGGCGAATTCGGCGGCCTGGGGATCGAAGTCGGCGCAGAGGACGGCTTCGTCAAGGTCATTTCGCCTATCGAGGATACGCCTGCCGCCCGTGGCGGCGTGCTGGCCGGCGACCTGATCATCAAAATCGACGATACGCCGACCAAGGGCATGACCTTGACCGACGCCGTCAAGCTCATGCGTGGCGCGCCCAAGACGCCGATCCGCCTGACCATTGTGCGCGATGGTGTGGATCAACCCATCGTGATCGACATCGTGCGCGACGTCATCAAGGTGCGCAGCGTGCGCAGCAAGATGCTGGACGACGGCTACGGCTATGTCCGTGTGTCGCAGTTCCAGGAGCGCACCGGGGCCGACCTGGTGCAGCATTTGCGTGAGCTGGGCCGCGACGGCGCGCCCAAGGGCCTGGTGCTTGACCTGCGCAATGACCCGGGTGGCCTGCTGACGGGCGCCATCGGCGTATCGGCAGCTTTCCTGCCGCCGGACGTCCTGGTGGTGTCCACGGATGGCCGCGCGCCGGAATCGCGCCATCGTTATCTGGCCAACCCCGTTGATTTCGCCCGTGGCGAAAGCAATTACATGCGGGAATTGCCTGAATGGGCCAAGACCGTGCCGCTGGTGGTGCTGGTGAACGCAGGTTCGGCATCGGCGTCGGAAATCGTGGCGGGCGCGCTGCAGGACCACAATCGTGCCAAGGTCATGGGCAACCGTACGTTCGGCAAGGGTTCGGTGCAGGTCATCCTGCCGTTGTCCGAAAATACCGGCATCAAGCTGACCACCTCGCGTTACTACACGCCGAATGGCAGTTCCATCCAGGCCAAGGGTATCGAACCCGACATCGTTGTGTCCGATACCGAGAAGGGCGATCTGTTCCGCTTGCCGCGCGAGGCGGATCTGCAGCGCCACCTGTCGAACAAGCAGACGCCGGAAGAAGAAGTTCGTTCCAATGAACTCGATAAGGAACAGTTGAAAGACTTCAAGATGTTCGAGTTCGGCGGTGCGGATGACTTCCAGCTGCGCCAGGCGATCAACCTGCTGGAGGGCAAGCCTGTGGAAACCGGCGGACCTGGCGGTACGACGGTCGTGGAAACGGCGCCTGCAGTGCCCCAGCGCATTACGGTCGATGGCGTCGTGCCCGGCAAGAAGTGATGACCGGCCGTCATGAATGACGATCAGTTGTTGCGCTATGCCCGCCACATCCTGCTGGATGAGGCGGGCATAGAAGCCCAGCAGTGCTGGCTGGACAGTACCGCGCTGGTGGTCGGTGCTGGCGGCCTGGGGTCGCCGGCGGCGCTATATCTGGCTGCCGCAGGCGTGGGACGCCTCATTCTGGTCGATGATGACCGGGTTGAACTCAGCAATCTGCAGCGCCAGGTGCTGCATGACACGACCACGGTAGGCGAATACAAGGCCGAATCCGGCAAGCAGGCGCTTGCGCGCCTGAACCCGGAAGTGCAGGTGCAGGCCGTCTGCCAGCGGCTGGATGAGGCCGGGCTGGAAGCCCTGGCAGCGGATGCCGATGTGGTGCTGGATTGCACCGACAATTTCGAGACGCGCCATGCAATCAATCGGGTCTGCGTCCGTCTGGGCAAGCCACTGGTCATGGGGGCAGCCATCCGTTTTGATGGGCAGATCAGTGTGTTCGATACCCGTCAGGCCAGTTCACCCTGTTACCACTGCCTGTTTCCGGAATCTGATGAGCCGGATACCATGACTTGCGCCACCTCTGGCGTGTTTGGCCCGGTGGTGGGCATGATAGGCGCGATGCAGGCGGCCGAGGCGCTCAAGCTGCTGGCGGGTATGGGCCAGACGCTGAGCGGACGGCTGTGGCGCCTGGAGGCGCTTGGTATGCAGTGGCGCAGCGTCAAGGTCGTGCGCGATCCGGGCTGTCCGGTCTGTGGCGAGCGCCACGGCTGATGCAGTGGGAGCGGCAGCTTGAAATGCCGCTCCGGAGTCAGGATGCGCCGGGTTCAGGCGCCCTGGATCATCGTTCCCACACCCTTGTCCGTCAGGATTTCCAGCAGCAGGCAGTGCGGCACGCGGCCATCGACCACGTGTACCGAATTCACGCCATTGCGGGCTGCGTCCAGGGCGGAGGAAATCTTGGGCAGCATGCCGCCGGAGATCGTGCCGTCCTCGAACATGGCGTCGATCGTCGCTGCCGATAGGCGCGTCAGCAGCTTGCCGTCCTTATCCAGCACGCCGGGGGTGTTGGTCATCATGACCAGCTTTTCCGCGCCCAGCACTTCCGCCATCTTGCCGGCGACGACATCGGCATTGATGTTGTAGGCATTGCCGTCTTCGCCATAGCCGATGGAAGAAATCACCGGGATGAATTGATCATCCTGCAATGCCTTGACCACGGCAGGTTCGATGCGGGCGATGTCGCCAACGAAACCCAGGTCGATCTTCTGGCCGGGGTGCTCGCGGTCGTCCATCAGTTTGTGCGTAGCCTGGATCAGCCCGCCATCCTTGCCTGTCAGGCCGACGGCCTTGCCGCCGGCAGCGTTGATCATCATCACGATGTCTTGCTGCACCTGGCCACCCAGCACCCACTCCACCACTTCCATGGTTTCTTCATCAGTCACCCGCATGCCCTGGATGAACTTGCCCTGCTTGCCCAGGCGTTGCAGTGCATTGTCGATCTGGGGGCCGCCGCCGTGCACGACGATCGGGTTCAGGCCCACCAGCTTCAACAGCACCACATCGTGGGCAAAGCTGCGCTGCAGGCGCTCTTCGGTCATGGCATTGCCGCCGTACTTGACCACGATGGTCTTGCCGTGGAACCGGCGGATATAGGGCAGGGCTTCCGACAGCACTTCGGCCTTGATGTCCGAGGGCAGTTGCGCGGTAGTGAGAGTAGGGGAATCAGACATGGCGGATCGGGTCTCGTTCGGTAGCGGTTCGGCTGCAACGGTGCAGACCATCTGCGCGGCATTGTATCGCGCCCGGGGCGGGAATCTGGTGGCAGACGTGTTCCTGTATGCGTGACGGCGCATGTGCTCGCTGCGGTTGCCATACAGATACGGACACAGTGGTCAGGCGTGTCCATCCCGGACGTGTCAAACAGCCCGATGGCTGGCGGGAGCCAGGGCGCTGCAAGTCATGATTGGATTTTCTTTATTACCTGATTCTTATGTTTAGAGGGAATTGGGAATGAATTGCAATTGCCGTATTTGAGGAATTGCTTAGCACCTTTTGAGTGCTTTGGAAATATTGCAATGCACCAGGGAAGGGCATTTGCAATGGGATCTGACAATTCAATTTATTTTCGGATTTTATTTTTAAGTCCATGAATGGGAAAAGGTTTTTCAAGGGTGAATTTATCGTCCTGAAACACGGTTTATTCCGCACCTGAAATAGAGTGATTTATCAGTGAAACAACAATTCGATAGTGAAAAACTGGCACGGATTTTGCGTGGGTCTGAATGCGGGATGAGGCAGTGTTTTCACTGATATCGGCTCAAAGACGATATTGATTTAATTCACTCAAATTCCATTGGTGAATTGTTGTTTTATAGATGAAACAAAGGGCGGAAATGCACCACCACATCGAATTCAGTTCTGTCGCCAAGCGCTTTCCCACGCGAACCCAGGCCGAGCCCCCGTATGCCGTGCAGCATCTGAACCTGCAGATTGCCCGTGGCGAGGTCGTGTCGGTCATCGGCCCGTCGGGCTGTGGCAAGAGTACGCTGCTGAACATGGGTTCGGGCTTGTACCTGCCGACTGAGGGCAAGGTGATGGTGGATGGCCAGCCGGTCACCGGCCCGGTGCGCCAGGTGGCTTTCATGCTTCAGAAAGACTTGCTCATGCCATGGCGCACCATCTGCGAAAACGTCGAGCTGGGCCTGGAAATCAATTCGGTGCCGCGCGCCAAGCGCCGCGCCATCGCCGAGGCCTTGCTGGTGCGCTGCCATCTGGCGGGGTTTGAAAACCATTATCCATACCAGTTGTCCGGGGGCATGCGCCAGCGCGCTGCGCTGGCTCGCACCTTGGCCGTCAATCCCGATGTGTTGCTGCTCGACGAGCCATTCTCGGCGCTGGACGCGCAGACCAAGATGGTGTTGCAGCAGGATCTGGCTGCCACCTTGCATGAAGAAAAGAAAACCGCGCTGTTCATCACGCACGATCTGATCGAAGCCATTGCGCTGTCTGACCGCATTCTGGTGATGAGTGAACGGCCGGGCCGGATCATCGAAGAAATCATTGTGGATTTGCCGCATCGCGAAAACCCGATGCAGCGCCGCCGGATGCCGGAAGTGGCTCCGATCCAGGGGCGCCTGATGGAACTGCTCAAAGTCGGGCAGGACTCGCTGCACTGAAGCCGGAATAGCGCGCCTGGCGGCGCAGTCTTGCCAGTGCGTGTGTTTCCTTGTCACCCCACCCATTCTAGGAAGCTCTGTGATGACTCTGAACGGCATACCCGCAGTACGCAAATGGCTGGCACCGCTGGCGTTGAGCTGTAGCCTGGCGGTGCCCGCCGGGGCGCAGGCCCAGACCGCGAAGCTGGAAGAAGTGACGTATCTCCTGCCGGCACCGGCAACCCTGACGGCCTTTGCGCCGTGGATGTTGGCCAAACAACGCGGTTACTACGAAGCAGAAGGGCTGGACGTCAAATTCGTGGCGGGCCGGGGAGGCGTGGATGTCGCCAAGCAGGTGGGCGCAGGCAATGCGCCTGTGGGGGGTGCCATCGGCGATACGCCGATCATCGTGCGCGCCAATGGCATTCCGGTGAAAGCGGTTGCGGTGCTGGGGGGCGGGTCGCTGACGTTGTTGGCGGCTAAAGAGGATGGCGATATTCACCATGTCAAAGACCTCAAGGACAAGACGGTGACTGTCATGGCCTATAGCGATACCACGTTCTACGCCTTTCTCGGATCGCTGGAAAAAGCCGGGCTGACGCGTCGGGACGTCGATGCCCAGGCAGCGGGTCCGGCCGGGGTGTGGCAGTTGTTCAACGCGGGCCGTGCCGATGCCATGGCGGCCGTGCCGGACTGGATTGCCAACGTTGAGCAGACCGGCACCAAGGTGCGCATTCTGCCCAGGGAAGAAACCTTCCAGAGCATGGCACAGGCCATTCTCGCATCCGAGCAGACCATCAAGGAGAACCCCGAGCTGGTGCGCAAGCTAGTCCGTGCGACCTTGCGCGGCATGGAAGACATCATCAGCGACCCCAAGGCGGCCGCGGCTGCCTACATCCAGGCAGTGCCTTCCTACCAGGGGCAAGAGGCCATGATCGAGCGGATCTTCGATCTCTATCGCGAATATGTGTATGCCGATCAGGAAGTGCTGGGCCGCATGGATCCGGCGCGTCTGGAGGACGTTCAGGCCTTCTATGTCGAGCAGGGCATCGTGCCGCGGGCGCAGCCGCTCGATGAGCTTTACACCAACGAATTTGTCGAGAGCCGCTGAGGCCGGGCGGACAGGGCATCACTACAAGGCAATGGCGCAATGAAGAAAGATTTCTCCACCTATCTCAGCAGCATCGCGGTGCTGCTGGTATTCCTGGCACTGTGGCAATGGGGGCCGGGCCTGTTCGGTATGCCCGAGTATGTGTTCCCGAAGTTCTCCCGGGTGGTCAACGAAGCGGTGCATATGTGGCACAACAGCGATCTGGCCTCGCACTTCTGGATCACCATGCTGGAAGTCGTGCTGGGCTTTCTGCTGGGCTCTCTGCTGGGCATCATGTTTGGCGTGGTGCTGGGCTTGTCGCCCAAGGCGGAGTCCGTGCTGTCGCCGTATATCCTGGCCTTGCAGATTGCGCCCAAGGTGGCATTCGCGCCGCTGTTCGTGATGTGGCTGGGCTACACCATCTACCCCAAGATTCTGGTCGCCATTCTGATCGTGTTCTTCCCGGTCATGATCAATGTGCTGTCGGCTGTCCGGACGGTCGATCCGGACATGGTGAATCTGGTGCGTACCCTGAATGCCAGCCGGGTGCAGATATTCCGTCTGGTGGAGTTTCCTTCCGCCTTGCCATCGCTGTTTTCCGGGTTGCGCATTGCTGCCACGCTGGCCGTGATCGGCGTGACGGTCGGTGAGCTGGTGGGCGGTAACAAGGGCCTGGGCTATCTGCTGGTGGATGGCGAAGGGCAGGGCAATACCGCTGCCGTATTCGTCGCCATCGCGGCGCTGACGCTGGTGGGCTTGTTGGCCTATTGGGCGGTGGTGTGGCTGGAGCGCAGGGTGTTGCACTACCTGCCGCGTGCTTCGGTGACAACGCACTGAGGCCGGGGAGAAATCATGAGTCAGCAGAACCATCATACGCAAGCCCTGGGCGCGGCCGATGAGGCCAGCCTGCAGGCCTGGCTGGACGCCATTCCGGCGGGCTTGCTGAGTGGCCGCCGCATCCTGGTGACGGGCGCGGCACGTGGCCTGGGGCTGGCCTTTGCCCGCAGCATCGCCCGGGCAGGCGCCAGCCTGGTCATGGCGGATCGGCTGGAAGATTTGCTGGCGCAGGCCGGGGCCGCCTTGCGCCAGGAGGGGGCTGATGTGCATACCGTGTCGCTGGACCTGGCGGATCCCGCCAGTGTCGAGCAAGCAGCCGAAACGGCGGTACAGCGCCTGGGCGGCCTGGATGGCCTGGTCAACAACGCGGCCATTACCAATTCCGGCGGCAAGGATGCCCATGCACTGAGTGTTGCGACCTGGGATCAGGTCATGGATGTGAACGTGCGCGGCACCTGGCTGATGAGCCGGGCATGCCATGCGGCGCTCAAGGCCAGCGGCCGGGGGGCAATCGTCAATCTGTCCTCCGATACCGCGATGTGGGGCGCGCCCAATCTGCTGGCCTATGTTGCCAGCAAGGGGGCGGTGTCGGCCATGACGCATGCCCTGGCCCGTGAATGGGGGGCCGACAGCATCACCGTCAATGCCGTGGCGCCGGGCCTGACGCTGGTGGAGGCAACGGAGTATGTGCCGCAGGCACGCCACCAGAAGTATCTCGACGGCCGGGCGTTGCCGCGCGAGCAGCAGGCTGCCGATGTTTGCGGCGCCGTGCTGTTCGCACTGTCCGATTTGTCGCGTTTCGTCACCGGCCAGGTACTGCCGGTCAACGGCGGTTTTGTGATGCATTGAAGCGCAGCCACTGCGCATGCCGAAAGCTCAACCGTCAATTTCATTTCGAAAGTTCAACCGATCTTACGCAGGAGTCCGCCATGTCTGAAGTCGTCGATCAATCCCGTCATACCGAGCCTACCTGGACGCGTCCGGAAGGCGCCTCGTTCGAAGAGTGGATCAACAGCCGTATCGCCCGTTTCTCGACCCGCAAGTACGACTGGGATGCGCTGAAGTTCCAGGCTGACTACGACCCCAAATACCGCCGTGCGCAGATGCGCTATGTCGGCACCGGCGGCACCGGGGTCGCGGCAGATACCAATACCGTTCCCAGCGAGCACTTCACCTTTTCTACCATGGTGATTCCTGCCGGTCATGAAGGCCCGCCGCATATCCATGTCGATGTCGAAGAAGTGTTTTTCGTCATCCGGGGCAAGCTCAAGCTGGTCATCACTCAGGGTGATCAACGCTATGAAACCATTTTGACTGACCGTGACCTGGTCTCCGTGCCGCCGGGCGTCTATCGCGAGGAAATCAACATCGGCGATGAGGATGCGCTGATGTGCGTGATGCTGGGAGCCAAAAAACCGGTCACGCCGACTTATCCCGAAGATCACCCGCTGGCTCATATCAAGCGGGCGCCCAAGTAAGCATCGCGGCAAGCGCGGCCCTTTCCCGACATGGACATGATGACTGAAACCCTGACAGCTTCTCCGGCAATGACGGCCGGGCAACTGGCGGATCTGGAAGCCACGTTCGGCCTGTTCAACATCCGCCTGGCGGATGGCGAGCTGGTTTCCGTACGCGACACCGTCGCCGGTGATGTGCGCAAGCCCGTCCTGGTCTGTTTGCACGGTATCGGCTCAGGTGCTGCGTCTTGGCTGGAACTGGCGCGTATCTTCAACCTGAAGCATCGCTTGCTGGCATGGGATGCACCGGGTTACGGCGAATCCACGCCCTTGCCGGTGAGCCGGCCCGCGGCGCGGGATTATGCCGCAGCGTTGCGCCGCCTGCTGCACTCGTTGTCCATCGACGATTTCGTGCTGGTCGGGCATTCGCTGGGCGCGCTGGTGGCAGCAGCCTTGGTGGCGCAACAGTGGCCGGGCTGTACGCCGCGAGCGCTGGTGCTGATCAGTCCGGCACAGGGTTACGGCGCGCTGGCGCGCGAAGCCAAGGGCGCGGAGGTCAGGCAGCAACGTCTGGCGGAAATCGCCATGGCCGGAGGCATTCCGGGCATGGCCGCCCGCCGCCATGGCCGTTTGCTGGCTCCGCAGGCGGATGCGCGTGCTCGGGCCTGGGTGCACTGGAATATGGCGCGCTTGCATGAGCCTGGCTACACCCAGGCCGTGGAAATGCTGTGTGGCGGTGATGTGTTGGCGGATTGTCGCCATATTGCTGCCGTGCAGCCCGGCCTGCCGGTGCATGTCTGGTGTGGAGCCGAAGATGTCGTGACGCCGCCCGCCTCCTGTGAGGCCGTGGCGGCGGCGCTGGATGTGCCTTTGCAACGCATCAGCGGCGCGGGGCATGCCTGTTATGTGGAGCAGCCGGCCGAGCTGGCTGCCATGTTGGGGCAGGTGCTGCAGAGCTTGCCTGCCCGACCCGATCAAGGAGTCAACGGATGAACGAGCAAATCGCCATCAATGCACAGGATGATGAGGCACTGCGCTACATCGTGCCGGCGCTGGAGCGCGGCCTGCTGATACTGAGCGAGTTCAGCCGGGAGAAGCGTCAGATCGGTGCGCCGGAGCTGACGCAGCGCCTGCAGTTGCCGCGCTCGACGGTATTTCGCTTGCTCAATACGCTGGAATACATGGGCTATCTGGAGCGTTCGGAAAATGGCCGGGAATACAAGCTGGGGCTGGGTGTGCTGCGGCTGGGTTTCGAGTATCTGGCTTCGCTGGACCTGACGGAGCTGGGCACGCCCCTGATCAACCGCTTGTGTCATGAAGTCGGCCATGCGGCCAATCTGGTGGTGCGTGACGGGCAGAACATCGTGTATGTGGCCAAGACCACGACGCCGAATACGCCCTTCATCGGCTCTGTGTCGGTCGGTACGCGTTTGCCTGCGCATGCGACCGCATTGGGGCATGTGCTGCTGGGCGGCCTGACGCTGGCACAACTCAAGGAGCTGTATCCCGAAAACAGCCTGGAAGTGTTCTCGCCGCAGACGCCGAAAGATGTGAATGAACTGTACGAATCGGCGGTGCGGATACGCGAGCGCGGCTACATCGCTGCCGAAGGTTTCTATGAGTTGCATATCTCGACGGTTGCAGCGCCGGTTTACAACCACCAGGGCCAGATCGTTGCCGCGCTGGGCGTCACGTTGGGCATGCCGCATATCGACCCGGCACAGAAGCTGATGCTGATCGACAGCGTCAGCCAGGTGGCCAATGAACTGTCCGGACTGCTGGATTACGCCCCGGCGCAGCAGCGCCGCAAGCCCCAGTACCTGATGAAAGGAGCGGCATGATGAGCACAAGCCAAGGTGCAGGCGTGGGATCGGCAAGCATTGCCGGACAGGGGCATGTACCGCCGGTGTCGCAGCCGGTGGCTGGCTGGCGGCATGATGCGCTGGCTGGCCGGACGGCCGTCGTGACCGGCGGCAGTTCCGGCATCGGCCTGGCGACCGCGGATCTGCTGCTGGCCTGCGGTGCTGCGGTGGCGATTTGCGGCCGAGACAGCGCACGTTTGGCGGCGGCTCAGGACACCCTGCGCCAGCGCCATCCTGGCGCGCGTTTGCTGGCGCGAACCTGCGATGTGCTGGACGAATCCAGCGTACGTGATTTTGCCGATGCGGTGGAGCGCGAGCTCGGTCCGGCGGCCATGCTGATCAACAACGCGGGGCAGGGCAGGGTCTCCACCTTTGCCAGCACGGGAGATGAGGCCTGGCGTGAAGAGCTGCATCTGAAGTTTTTTTCCGTGATCTACCCCACGCGCGCCTTTCTGCCGCAGCTGTCGCAAAGCGCGGCCGAGCTGGGCGATGCCGCGATTGTCTGTTCCAACTCGCTGCTGGCGCGGCAGCCCGAGCCGCATATGGTGGCGACCTCGGCCGCCCGGGCCGGATTGCTGAATCTGGTGCGTTCGCTGGCGACGGAGTTCGCGCCCCAGGGCGTGCGTGTCAACGGCATCCTGATCGGCCTGATCGAATCCGGCCAGTGGCGCAGGCGCTTCGAGGCGCGCAGCGAACGCGAGCAGGACTGGACGGACTGGACCCGCGAACTGGCGCGCACCAAACACATTCCCCTGGGCCGGCTGGGCCGGCCCGAAGAGGCGGCGCAGGCCGTGGTTTTTCTTGCTTCTCCCCTGTCCAGCTATACGACGGGCAGCCACATGGATATTTCTGGAGGTCATTCGCGCAATGCCTGAACATCAACAACCCCCGATGGTGACCGTAGGTGCGGTCGTCGCTGCCTTTCTGGAAAAGTGCGGTGTGCGCGCTGCGTTCGGCGTCATCTCCATTCACAACATGCCGATTCTCGATGCTTTCGCGCAGCGCGGCGTGGTGCGTTTCGTCCCGGCGCGCGGCGAAGCTGGTGCCGGCAATATGGCGGACGCCTATGCGCGTTCGACCTCGCAACTGGGCGTATGCATCACCAGCACCGGCCCGGCGGCTGGCAATATCGCCGGCAGCATGGTCGAAGCCTTGACTGCCGGCGCGCCGGTGCTGCATATCACGGGCCAGATCGAGGTGCCGTATCTGGATCGTGGCATGTCGTACATCCACGAGGCCCCGGCACAACTGAAGATGCTCGAAGCGGTGTCCAAGGCAGCGTTTCGTGTGTATAGCCCCGAGAATGTGCTGGGCGTGCTGAAAAAAGCCGTGCAGGCCGCATTGACGGCACCCACCGGCCCGGTCAGCCTGGAAATTCCGATTGATGTGCAGCAAAGCCTGATTCCGCTGCCAGATGACCTGGCCCTGGAACCTTTGCCCATTCCCCGCGCCGTTCCGGATGCCGCGCAGCTCGACAGCCTGGCCGACCAGCTGGCGGCGGCTCGCCGTCCCTTGCTGTGGCTGGGCGGTGGCGCGCGGCATGCAGGCGCGGCGGTGCAGCGCCTGCGCCGTTTGGGTTTCGGCATCGTGGCCAGTGTGCAGGGCCGTGGCATCGTGCCGGAAGACGAGCGGGGTTCGCTGGGCGCCTATAACTTGCAAAAGCCGGTCGAGGCGTTCTATCAGCGTTGCGATGCGATGCTGGTCGTGGGTTCGCGCCTGCGCAGCAATGAAACCTTGAAGTACGAATTGAAGTTGCCGCAGCCCTTGTACCGCGTGGACGCCGATGCGGCCGCAGCCGGCCGGTGCTATGCCAATGATCTGTTTGTCTGGGGGGATGCGTGTCTGGTGCTGGAAGGCCTGGCGGATCGGCTGGAACAGCGCGGCTGGCATGCCGACCCTGCCCTGATCGACGATCTGGAGGCAGTCAAGGCAGAAGCCGTCGCGACCTTGCGCGATGGGCTGGGACCGTATCAGGCGCTGGTGGCGCAGTTGCAGCAGACCTATGGACGCCACTTCAACTGGGTGCGTGATGTCACGGTATCGAACAGCACCTGGGGCAATCGTGAACTGCGGATTTTTGAACCTAACCAGGGCGTGCATGCCACGGGCGGCGGTATCGGCCAGGGCATGCCCATGGCGATCGGGGCGGCAGTCGGGGCGGCAGTGACGCAATCCGGACGCAAGACGCTCTGTCTGGCCGGTGATGGCGGCTTCATCCTCAACCTGGGTGAGCTGGCGACGATGGTGCAGGAAGCCTGCGATGTGCTGATCGTCCTGATGAACGACAAGGGCTATGGCGTCATCAAGAACATTCAGGATGCCCAGTACGGCAGCCGTCGTTGCTATGTGGATCTGCACACGCCGGACTATGCCCAGCTGTGCCAGAGCATGGGCCTGGCGCATGCACGGGTGTCGGATTTGGCGCAATTGCCTGGCGTGCTGCAGCAGGCCAATAGCCGCCCAGGGCCCTTCCTGCTGGAGGTGGATATGTTGTCTATCGGTCAGTTCAAGTCTGTCTTTGCCGGTCCGCCGGTGAACCAGCTGAATCAGATCCCGGCGCTGCAGCCGGCCACGCTGTGAGCAGGAGCGCCTGAATATGCTACGCATCGCCCTGATTGGTTTTGGCGCCATAGGCAGCGCGCTGGCGGAGTTGCTGCAGCAAGAGCCGGCGGTTCGCATTGTGGCGGTCGTCACCCCGGATGACGCGATGGCGGCGCGGCTGGCTGCTGTCCTGCCGGATGCGCAGGCAGTGCGCCAGGTGCCGCTGGCGGCGGTCGATCTGGTCGTGGAAGCCGCCGGCCATGCCGCCGTGATCCAGCACGTCCTGCCGGCCCTGCGCGCAGGGGTGCCTTGCATCGTGGCGTCCATGGGGGCGATGGCGGAGCCGGGCATGGTGGAGCAGATCGAACAGGCGGCCCAGGACGGTGCGACGCGGGCCGAGTTCGTGGCTGGCGCCATCGGCGCCATCGACGTGCTGGCCGCCGCCAGACTGGGTGGGCTGGATCAGGTGCGCTACATCGGGCGCAAGCCGCCGCGCGCCTGGCGCGATACCCCGGCAGAGCAGGTGGCCGACCTGGCCGGGCTGGCGCAACCCCAGGTGATTTTTGAAGGGACGGCACGAGAAGCTGCCCGGCTGTACCCGCGCAATGCCAATGTGGCGGCGACAGTGGCGCTGGCCGGTCTGGGCCTGGACGCGACGCAGGTGCAACTGGTGGCGGATCCGGGCGTGAGCGACAACATTCATACCGTCGAAGCCACGGGCGCTTTCGGCAGCTTCGAGCTGAGCATGCGCAACCTGCCGCTGGCCAGCAATCCCAAAACTTCCGCGCAGACGGTCTATAGCCTGGCGCGGGCGATACACAACCGGGTGGCGGCAGTGGCGATCTAGCGCCGCAGCGAAACCTAACGCTCCAGGAAAAGACATCATGTATCCAGCGCTTTTGCCCATCAATATTGCCGGTGAATGGCGGCCAGGCCGCGGCGAGGAATATGCCAGCCTGTACCCGGCAACGGGCGAGGAAGTTGCGCGCCTGCATGCAGCCAGCGCGGCCGATGCCGAAGAAGCCATCGAGGGTGCGCACGCGGCTTTTCTGCGTACCGACTGGGCCCGCCGTCTGCCGCACCAGCGTGCCGAAGTGCTTTACCGTGTGGCAGCGCTCATTCGCCAGCGTTCGGAAATGCTGGCGCAATTGCAGCGCCAGGACAACGGCAAGCCGATCCAGGAAACCCGTGCCCTGGTCGCCAGTGCTGCGGCGACTTTCCAATACTTTGGCGCCGCCTGCGAAACCTTGGAAGATGTCATCACGCCTTCGCGTGGCGATTACGTCACCATGAGCGTGCATGAGCCGATGGGGGTGGTGGCCGCCATCACCCCCTGGAACTCTCCCATCGCCAGCGATGCGCAGAAGTTGGCACCGGCTTTGGCTGCGGGCAATGCCGTGATCCTGAAACCTGCCGAGGTGACGCCTTTGCTGGCGCTGGAACTGGCGCGTCTGTGTGAAGAAGCCGGCGTTCCCAAGGGCATGATCAGCGTGTTGCCCGGCAAGGGGTCGGTGATTGGCGACATCATCACGCGCCATCCTTTGGTGCGGCGGGTGTCTTTTACCGGCGGCACTTCCACGGGCAAACATATCGCCGGCATTGCCGCGCAGAAAATGATGCCGGTCTCGATGGAGCTGGGGGGGAAATCCGCCACGATGGTGCTCGATGATGCTGAGCTGGATCATGCCGTCAATGGCGTGCTGTACGGCATTTTCAGCAGTTCAGGCGAATCCTGCATTGCCGGGTCGCGGCTGTTCGTGGCGCGCGGCATCTACGACGAATTCATGCAGCGGCTGGTTGCGGGCGCGCAGGCCTTGCGCGTGGGCGATCCGGCGGATGAGAAAACGCAGATGGGGCCGCTGATTACCGCGCGCCATCGCGAGAGCATTGAGCGCTACGTTGATCTGGGCGTGTCCGAAGGCGGCCACATCCGGACGGGTGGCGTACGCCCGGCAGGCAGCCAGTTCGAGCGCGGCTGGTTCTATACCCCGACCATTATCGAAGGCCTGGATAACCAGGCGCGTATCGCCCGCGAGGAAATCTTCGGGCCGGTGCTGGTGGCCATGCCTTTCGATGATGAGGGCAGCCTGATCGAACAGGCCAATGACAGCCTGTATGCATTGGCTGCGGGTATCTGGAGCCGTGATTTCAAGCGCGCCTGGCGCCTGGGCCGTGCGGTGCAGGCAGGGACGGTCTGGATCAATACCTACAAGCAGTTTTCGATTTCGACGCCATTTGGCGGTTGGCGGGATTCCGGCCTGGGCCGGGAAAAAGGCCATGAAGGCATCCTTCAGTACATGGAGCAGAAAAGCCTGTACTGGGGCACGAACGAGTCGCCCATCGCCTGGGCCAACCCCGCCGACTGAATCAGCAAGGAGCAGAACATGAGCATATTGGGCATAGACCAGATCACCTATGGTGTCGATGACCTCGAAACCTGCCGGCGCTTCATGCAGGACTGGGGGCTGACGCTGGTTGCCGAAGCACCGGACGAGCTGGTGTTCGAATGTCTGAATGGCTGCCGCGTGGTGGTGGCCGATACGGCCAAGCCAGGGTTGCCTGCCGGGATTGAGGAGGGGCCGACCTTGCGCGAAGTGGTGTGGGGAGTGGAAAGCCCGGCAGACCTGGATGCCATTGCCGCACGCATTGCGACAGAACCGGGTTTTGTGGATGGGCTGGTGAATGGTGTGCGCCGTATCGGCTGCACCGACCCCAACGGGCTGGCCGTGCGCCTGCAGGTGACGCGTAAGCACGCTCTGGAGCTGCCCTGCGCGGCGATGAATACCTGGCAGGAACAGCCGCGCGTCAACCAGCCGGCGCCGATCTACGAACGCGCGACGCCTATCGAAGTCGGGCACGTGGTCTTTTTCGTGGCCGATGTGGCAAGGACGGAAGCGTTCTACGCCAATCAGCTGGGCTTCAGCGCGTCTGACCGCTACCCAGGCCGTGGCGCGTTCATGCGTTGTTCGGCGGACGGCGGCCACCACGACCTGTTCCTGCTGCAATTGCCCACCGGCAAGCGCGGGCTGAACCACGTTGCCTTTACCGTGCGCGACATTCATGAGGTGTTCGGCGGCGGCATGCATATTTCGCGCTGCGGCTGGGAAACCCAGCTGGGCCCGGGCCGGCACCCGGTGTCGTCCGCCTATTTCTGGTACTTCCGCAACCCGGCGGGCGCGCTGATCGAGTATTACGCGGACGAAGATCACCTGACCGCCGAATGGGAGCCGCGCGAGTTCGAGCCGGGGCCGACGGTGTTTGCCGAATGGGCCATCGACGGCGGGATAGACGGTAATACCCGGCGGCAGAAGAATGCGGATGGCCCGCAGGGCAAGTTCCTGACCGAAAAATCCTGAATTGGCGCGTGAGCCGCATCGGCCCTGCCAATCCTGACGACGCGAATCGACGACGAGAACCACCATGACGAACCAAAACAATGCACCTGCCAGGCCTATCGTGATTGCTGGCGCCGGTATCGGCGGCCTGACGGCTGCCATTGCGCTGCGCCGGTTGGGCCATGATGTGCTGGTGCTGGAACAGACCCGGCAATTCATGCGGGTGGGCGCGGACATCAACCTGACGCCCAATGCCGTCCGTGCCCTGGACGGCCTGGGTGACACCGCGCTGCAGCAGGCGATCCGGGCCAGCGCCGCACGGCCTACGCATCGCATCAGCCGCACCTGGGATACGGGTGAGGAAACCTCGCGCCTGGAGATGTCGGATCAGGCCGAGCGCGCCTACGGCGCACCGCAGCTGACCATACATCGGGCCGATCTGCTGGCGGCGCTGGCGCAGGCGCTGCCAGCCGACAACGTGTTGCTGGGGGCGAAAGTGCAGTCCTTTGTTCAGGACGAGGCAGGCGTGCAGGTACAGCTTGCCGATGGCCGCCAGCTGCTGGCGGCTGCCCTGGTCGGCGCCGATGGCATTCACTCCGCCGTGCGCAATGCCATGTTCGGGCCGGACCAGCCGCGCTTTACCGGTTTTGTCGCCTACCGCGCCGTCGTGCCCGCCGCGCGTTTGCCGGGTGTGCCGAACCTGGGCGCGTTCACCAAGTGGTGGGGGCCGGATCACTACACCCAGATCGTGACTTTCCCCCTCAATCGCGGCGAGGATATTTTCATTTTCGCCACGACGGCCCAGGAATCCTGGCAGCAGGAGTCCTGGACTACACCGGGTCATGTCGATGAGCTGCGTGCGGCCTATGCCGGTTTTCATGAGGATGCGCGCGCCTTGCTGCAAGCCTGCGACGAGGTGTTGAAGACAGCCCTGTATGAACGCGACCCCCTCCCGGCCTGGTCGCAGGGCTGCGTGACTCTCATGGGAGACGCTGCCCACCCGATGCTGCCCTTCATGGCACAGGGGGCGGGCATGGCCATCGAGGACGGTGTGGTACTGGCGCGTTGCCTGGCAGGCGTGGATGGTGCAGATGCCAGCGCCGTGGCCCAGGCGCTGCAGCAGTTCGAGCAGGCGCGGCAGGAACGTACCAGCCGGGTGCAGCTGGGTTCGCGCGGCAACAACTGGTTGCGGGAGGGCGGCAACGCCGATTGGGTTTATGGCTATGACGCCTGGAGCACGCCGCTGGATCACGACCGCGTCACGGCTTGAGCGCCTGTCGGCGCCATCATCAACGGAACTAAAGGAGTACAGCATGCAAGCAAATGATCGTTACCTCGACCCGCATCAGGCCCGTACGCGTCCTGCCACCACCTATGAAGACCTGCTGGGCGATGCATTGGAGCGGGCGTTTTCCATGGGCATTCACGAGCTGGATGGCCTGGTCGAGTACTTGAACCGGACTGGCCCGGTCAGCCCCAGCGGCAAGCCCTGGACGCCGGAGAGCTATCAGGCCGAAATCAAGACCTTGGCGCAGTAACCGCCACGCTGGCTGCGCAACGAAAGGCCAGCCTGTCCGTCATACCGCACCGGCATGCCGGTGCATGCAAGAAGGAATCGAATCATGCAAACCCTGACTCAGATCGACCCTGTAGAGCAGTTGCTGGAGCAAGGCCTGAAAGATCTCTGGTATCCCATCTGCCCATCCGGTTTCGTGAAGGAAACGCCGGTTTCGCTGCGCCGCCTGGGCCGCAAACTGGTGCTCTGGCGCGATGCGACGACCGGCAAACTGCATGTGCTGGAAGATCATTGCCCGCACCGCGGTGCCCCCCTGTCGTTGGGGGTGGTGCTGGGCGACACGATTGCCTGTCCCTATCACGGCGTGGAAGTGCGCAGCGACGGGGTGGTGACCAAGGTGCCCGGCAGCCCCGGCTGCAAGCTGGAGGGTTCGCGTGCGACGCGTACATTCCATGTGCGCGAAGTGGCGGGTGCCGTGTGGGTGTACAACGCCTTTGAGCCGGACTGCGAAACGCCGCCGGAACTGGTGCTGCCGGAGGAGCTGACGGATGACGACACCTATTCCCGTTTCCTCTGCTATGTCGAGTGGAAAGGGGATTGGCGCTATGTGAGCGACAACGTCATGGATCCGATGCATGGCACTTTCCTGCACAAGCAATCGCACACCATGTTCGAAGGCGATACCAAGGCCAAGTTCGCCATCCGCGATACCGAGCACGGCTTCGTCTTTGAAAAGGAAGGGCAGCGCAACGTCAACTTCGACTGGACGGAATGGGGCGATACCGGCACGCACTGGATGCGCCTGGAAATTCCGTATCCGAAGACGGGCGGGCCCGGCGGCAACTTCACCATCATCTACGGCGTTTCGCCGATCAGCCCGACCATGTCCGCGGTGTTCTTCTGGCGTGTGCGCAGGCTCGCGCCGGGCTGGCAACGCGACACCTGGCGTTTCCTGTACCGCAATCGCCTGGAGGCGCGCCACTGGGCCGTGCTGGAGCAGGATAGGGTGCTGGTCGAGCATATGGAAGCCGATGCCAATCAGCGGGAATCGCTGTATCAGCACGACATGGGGCTGGTGCGCTTGCGGCGCTATCTGCGTACGCAGGCCAAGCAGCAGATCCAGGCGCGGGAAGCGGCGCAGGCCAAGCCTGCGGTGCGTACTGCCAGCGTGGCCTGAGCCTGGCCCGCCCATCCGGGCGGGCTGGGCTGTGCGTCCTCTCCCTACTGATGAAGAAGCCTTTGTATGAGCACAGAAAAAACCCTGAGTGCCCTGGTCCATTCCGTCCGCTACGAAGCCGAAGGCATCGTCAGTATCGAACTGCGGCCAGACCAGGCGCAGACACGTTTCCCCGGCTATGAGCCGGGCGCGCATATTGATCTTCACCTGGGCAATGGCCTGGTGCGCAGCTATTCCCTGTGCCAGCCGGCGACACCGGCCGATGCCCGGCATGATTGCTACCGCGTCGCGGTATTGAATGATCGTGGCAGCCGTGGCGGTTCACGTTGGGTGCATGAACAGTTGCGGGTCGGGCAACGGCTGACGATTTCAGCTCCCCGCAACAATTTCGCATTGGATGACGCGGCGCCGCACACGGTACTGGTCGCTGGCGGTATTGGTATCACGCCCTTGCTGTGCATGCTGCAGCATCTGGTGGCGCGCCACGCCAGCGTGGAGTTGGTTTACTGTGCCCGCAGCCGTCGCGAAGCGGCATTTATTGAAGCCATTGAGGATCTGTCACGCGAGCAAGGCGTAACGGTCGCCTGGCATATTGACCAGGAAGCCGGCTGCCCGCCGGATCTGGCAGGCTTGCTGGCGGGCAAGGGTGCGGACACGCATTACTACTGTTGCGGCCCGACGCCCATGCTGTCGGCATTCGAGGGCGCTTGCGAGCAGTTGGGGTACCCGCATGCGCACATTGAGCGCTTCGCGGCGGTGGAATTGCCGCCGGATGCGCAGGACGGCGCCTTCGAAGTCTATCTGGAACAATCGGGCCAGACCGTGCAGGTTCCTGCGGGCAAGAGCCTGCTCGATGCGTTGCTGGATGCGGGCGTGGCCTGCGACCATTCTTGCAAGGAAGGGGTTTGCGGTTCCTGCGAAGTCCGCGTACTGGATGGCGAGGTAGAGCATTTTGACGGGATTCTGAGCAGTGTCGAAAAAGCCTCGAATCAGGTCATGATGGTTTGCGTATCGCGTGCCAAGTCCCCCCGCCTGGTGCTGGATCTGTAGCGCCTGACCCACGATTTCTCCGTGATCCGTTAAGGATCTGTCTGGCCGGATGGCGGGCTGCATGGTGCAGCCCGCCATCCGGTTTTTTTTCTTTCCGGCCAGTCGGGGCAGAACGCGTATCGCCGATACAGACCTGGGGGCCGAGCCGTGGCGCGTCTTGCCATTTGTCCTAGGTCGGTGGTGCTGCAAGCCGGTCTGGCGTCAGTCAGTGGTGTTTATGCCTGGATGAATAGGTTATTTCGCTCGCTTATTACTTTTTTGGTTCTTAGCTAACAACCAGATGTGTTTTGGGCTTTGCGGGGCTTTTCAGGTAATCTGCGCTTCTGCTTCCCAAATAAGGCAAATAAGGGGGTCAAAAGCCTCTTTATGCCTTTTGATGCTATTACTGTTGTGATCCATCTAGAAAACATTGAAAAGGTTTATCCGCCAGCGCCCGGCCGGCAGGCCGATGCCCAGGGCTACCATGCCTTGCGCGGCATAAACCTGCATATCCGCCGGGGCGAAGTCTTTGGCATTATCGGGCGCTCGGGCGCAGGGAAAAGCACGCTGATACGCTTGCTCAACCTGCTGGAGCGTCCCAGCGCGGGCAAGGTCATTCTGGATGGCCAGGACATTACTCAGCTGCAAGGAACCGGCCTGCGGCAGTTGCGCCAGCGTATCGGCATGGTGTTCCAGCACTTCAATCTGCTGGCCTCCAGCACTGTGCTGGAAAATGTCTGCTTTCCGTTGCGTCTGGCGGGCATGCCCCGGGCGGAGCGCGAGCGCCGCGCCGATGAGGTGTTGGCACTGGTCGGCTTGGAAAGCCACCGTGACAAATTCCCTGCGCAGTTGTCTGGTGGTCAGCGTCAGCGGGTAGGCATTGCACGCGCGCTGGCGAATCGGCCGGAGCTGCTGCTGTGTGATGAAGCGACTTCCGCCCTGGATCCGGAAACCACGCAGTCGATTTTGCGTCTGCTGACGGACATCAATCGCCAGCTGGGCCTGACCATTGTGCTGATCACGCATGGCATGGATGTGATCCGTGCCGTCTGCAATCGTGTGGCGGTGCTGGAAGCGGGGCAGGTGGTGGAGCAAGGGGATGTGCTCGATGTATTCCTGCACCCTCAGCATGATGTGACCCGTTCCTTGCTGGCGGAAAGTGGCCAGGATGCCGATGGCTGGCGCGAGCTGGTGCAGCAGGCGGCTGACGGCAGCCGCGTGGTACGCCTGAGCTTCCGTGGCGAAACGACGCTGACGCCGTTCCTGAGCCAGGTCAGCCGCGAACTGGCGCTGGATCTATCCATCCTGCAGGGGACCGTCGGCCGTATCAAGGACGAGCCCTATGGGCAACTGGTGCTGGCCGTGAGTGGCGCCGATGCAGGTTGGCAAGCGCTGGCAGGAAAGCTGGAAGAAACCGGGATTGAATACGAGGTGCTGCGATGAACGGAGCGGATGTGCAAGGCTTCTGGTCATTGCTGGCTGGACTGGATTGGGAACTGATCGGCTGGGCGACGGTAGAAACGCTGACGATGACGGGCGCCTCCCTGGTGTTTACGGTGTTGCTGGGTTTGCCGCTGGGCGTCCTGTTGTTCCTGCTGAGCCCCGGGCAGATGCTCGAGCAGCGTGGAACGTATCAGGTCTTGTCGCTGGTGGTGAACGTGCTGCGTTCCGTGCCTTTCCTGATTTTGTTGATCCTGATGATTCCCTTGACGCGCATCATCATGGGGTCGGCTTTGGGGGTGCCTGGCGTGATTCCGCCACTGGTGGTCAGCGCTGCACCCTTCTTCGGGCGGCTGGTTGAAAATGTATTGCGCGAGCTGGATCCGGGTGTGCTGGAGGCCAGCCGCTCCATGGGAGCCAACACGCGGGAAACCGTATTCTGGGTATTGCTGCCCGAAGCGCGTACCGGCATCGTGGCCGCGATTGTCGTGACGGCCATCACGCTGGTCGGTTATTCCGCCATGTCGGGCGTGATTGGTGGCGGCGGCCTGGGTGATCTGGCATTGCGTTTCGGCTATCAACGCTACCAAAGCGATGTGATGTGGGCCACGGTCATTATCCTGGTGGCGCTGGTGCAGGCCATGCAGGTATTTGGCGATAGCCTGGTGCGCCGTTTGCAGCGCCGTTGATGTGTCGCTGCCCGGATGACCGGGTAGCGCTGCGCCTGCCGCATGCAGCGGGGCGCGGGTGCTGTCTTTGTCTGTTTTTTAGTTTGTCATAAGCGTACCTTTAATCTGGTTTTCAAGGAGCTTCATCATGAAATCGACCCTGATCCGTTCTGCCCTGCTGGCCGCCGTTTTCTCCGTGGCCGCAGGTGCTGCCCACGCCGGCAAGCTGTCCATCGCCGCCACGCCGACGCCGCATGCCGAAGTGCTGGAGTTCATCAAGCCTACCCTGGCCAAGGAAGGCGTGGACCTGGACATCAAGGTGTTCACGGACTACATCCAGCCCAATCAGCAGGTCTTCGAAAAGAATATCGACGCCAACTACTTCCAGCACAAGCCTTATCTGGACAGCTTCAACAAGGATCACGGCACGGATCTGGTCTCGGTGGCGCTGGTGCATGTTGAGCCGTTTGGTGGCTATTCCAGCAAGATCAAGAATCTGAGCGAACTGCGCGACGGCGCTACCGTTGCGCTGCCCAATGATCCGTCCAACGGCGGGCGTGCGCTGGTACTGCTGCAGCAACAAGGCCTGATCAAGCTGAAGGATCCGACGAACATCCTGGCAACTGCGCGTGATGTTGTCGAGAACCCCAAGAAGCTGAAGTTCCGTGAACTCGAAGCCGCTACCCTGGCACGCGTGTTGGCTGACGTGGATCTGGCACTGATCAACACCAACTACGCGCTGGAAGCCGGTCTGAACCCCCTGGAAGATGCGTTGTTCCTGGAAGACAAGGATTCTCCCTATGCCAACCTGGTTGCCGTGCGTCCTGAAAACGCCAGCAATCCGGATGTGATCAAACTGGTGGAAACGCTGCAGACGCCGGAAGTGAAGGCTTTCCTGGTCGAAAAGTACAAGGGTGCCGTGGTGCCGGCATTCTGATCGGCGCATTGCCCTGAAGGACAGGCAGGCGGGCAGGACAGCCGCTTGCGTCCACCAAGGAAAATGGCCCGGCGCTTCATGCGCCGGGCCATTTTTTCATGCAGCGGATATCGAACCAATCCTGGGGGCTCGGCCGTCAGTCGATGGCCATGACCTCGGGACCGTCATTGATCGGGGCGGGCAGCGTATTGCTGGCCGGCGCGGTGGGCGCTGCCGTGTCAGCCGGCTGTTGCTTGTCAGCCTCGGGGGACCCGTTGGCGTTGTCCAGGGCGATGGCTTCTTCCGGTGTGACGTAGTCGAACAGCTTGATGACTTGCTGCACGCCGCTCACGCGTGCGGCAGCAGCGGCTGCGTAGGCGCCTTCGGTCTGGGTGACGCGGCCCATCAGATAGACCACGCCGCGCTCCGTCGTGCTGACGATGGTGCGTGACGGCACGCCCTTGGTGCGCAGCAGGGCGGTGCGTACCTTGGAGCCCAGCCAGTTGTCATCTGTGCGTTGGCCCAGGGTCATGGGTTCGGCCACGACCATGTAATCCAGTACGCCGCGCACGTTTTCCACCTTGCTGATGCGATCGACGATCTTCGCTTTCATCGCGGCGTCGGGCACCTCACCGGTCAGCAGAACCTTGCCCAGATACACCGTGCTGATCACACGTACGGTGTCATTATCGAATTCCTTGACCAGCACTTGATCGACCTTGAGGTCGATGTTCTTGTCTTCCAGCTGTGTGCCAGCGGTACGGCGATCAGTTGCCACCAGCGCCGTGCCTGCCGCCGCGCCGCCGATGATCAGCGGCGCGCAGGCAGACAGCAGGGTGGAACTCAGCAGCAGAGCGCAAAGGCAGGCGCGCAGCGGTGTTTGTTTCATTCCGGGTCTCCGAGCAGCAGGGCGTCAATGCCGTCGCACAGGGCATGCAGCAACACTATGTGGACTTCCTGGATACGCATGGTGCGGTCATTGGGAACGCACAGGTGAACATCATCGGTGGACAGCAGATCGTGCATGGAACCGCCGTCCTTGCCAGTCAGGGCAATGACGCGCATCTCGCGCTCGCGGGCGGCTTCGACAGCCAGCAGGACATTGGCGGAATTGCCGCTGGTGGTGATGGCCACCAGCACATCGCCGGGCTGGCCCAGCGCTTGGACCTGGCGCTCGAAGACATGTTCAAAGCCATAGTCGTTGCCGACGGCTGTCATGATGGACGTATCGGTGTTGAGCGCAACACCGGCCAGTGGCAGGCGTTCACGCTCGAACCGGCCCACAAGTTCGGCGATGAAGTGCTGGGCATCGGCGGCCGAACCGCCATTGCCGCAGGCCAGGATCTTGCTGTTATTGACCAGGGCGTTGAAGAGAATATCGACGCCCAGCGCCACGGGTTCGGTCAGCACATCCATGCTGGCCTGGGTGGCGGCAATATTGGCTTCAAAATGCGCACGGACGCGCGAGCTCATGTTCATGTGGCGACTTCCAATGCAAAAACCGGTGCGTACGGCAGACCACGCGCCTCGCGCGGACGATGCGGCACATCAGGGAGCCACTGTACTACAACCCGACTGTGTCTGTTGGTGAGCATTGCGTAAAGTTTGTGCGTGAGCATCGGTTGCAGCGGCTTTCCGGGGGAGCTAGCGGAAGTTGCAGCAACCGAACAGATTGCCGCCAAGGTCGGTCACCTGGAACTGCTCGCGCATGGCTTTTCCTGGCGAGGGCAGACCGACCGCCAGGTGCAGGGCATCGAGGTCGAGCAGGATCCAGTCGCGGTTCTTGCCGTCCATCAGGCCGGTGCGCTTGAAATGATTGAGCTGGCGTGACAAGGTCTCGGGCGTGATATTGAGCTGGCGCGCCAGTGCATGATTGGATACCGGAAAGTGGATGCGCCGGCTGCGCTGTTCACGGCACAGATCCAGCAGGTACATGACCAGGCGCTGGCTGGCATTGCCGACGGTGAGATGGTCGATGCGGTTGACCGCCTGGTAGATGCGGGCGGACATCGTGGCCAGCAGATGCATGCAGAATTCATTGTGCCGCCGTGCCAGCGCCAGCAGACCGTCGCGGGAAAAGCGGTAGAGCGTGGCGGCGCTTTCCGCCTGGGCCGACAGCGGGTACAGGCAGGGCTCGGCAAACATGGCGGTCTCGGCCACCAGATCACCGCCGTGGAGGATCTGGAAGACTTTCTCGTTGCCTTCGTGGTTGGGCCGGTACAGCCGTATGCTGCCTTCCTTGATCAGATAGAAGGACTCCGCCGGGCCGCCGGTATGGAAAACATGTTCGCCCGTATTGAAGCGGAAGGTGGATGCTTCCGCTGCCAGTTGCCGGCACCCTGCTTCCGTCAGTGGCCGGAACAAGGGATGGGCAGTCAGTGTGGCAAACGAGGTGTCGTCAATCAAGGCCATGTCCGTATCGCGGTGGCGAGGACGCAGCCCGGCCTGGGTGGCGTGGCTGCGCTAGGGATGCCTGGTGGGACGTTGATTTTGGCATGAATAGCGTGGCTTGGGTAGGAAATAAGAACTATTCATTTGAAGGGGGCGCCGCCAGTGCTTGTTGTCGGGGCGGCAACTTCTGCTGGTGCAGCAGGTGTTGCCTGAGCGCCATCCCGGTGGGATCGTGGCGGGAACGTTATCCGCATTGGTGCGGAGCGCCGCCGTGCTCATCACCGAGTGGTTCGGCGCAGCCTTCCAGACCGTCTGTGCGGGGACGCATCAGAATGGGCCAGAAGTACACCGCATAGGCGGAGAACACGGCCACCCAAAGCAGGCCGGACGCGGCCAGTGTCAGGTGCTGCACCAGCGGCGAGGCCGTCAGGCCGGCCCAGGCCCGCAGCAGGGCGGCAGCGCACAAGGCGATGGCGCTCAGCGGTATCCAGCGCCGTTGATCCAGCCAATGCCCGCTGTGGAAACGCCCGGCGATGCACATGACCGCGAAAATGGACAGCCCCATGCCGCCTATCATCAGCAGATGGCGCCCGGCCGACAAGGCGCCCGGCAAGCCCAGCCAGTGCGCGCCCATCAGGCCGTAGCCCAGCGCCATCAGCCAGTAGCAGGCGTACAGCATCAGCGCCCAGCGGGTCAGCAAGGGCCGGCCGACATGCCAGTCGTTGAGCAGGTTCAGCATGGCGGCGCAGGCGGCCAGCGCGCACCAGCCCAGCACCGTGGGCGCGACTTGCAGGAATTCCAGCGCTGCGCACAGCGCGATGGTGAAAATGGCAAAATTGCGGCGTGGCGGCCGGGCCAGGTACAACGGTGTTTCCGGCAAGGGGTCCAGCAGCCGGCCTTCATGGATACGGCTATTGACGATGCGCATGGAAATGCGGCTGGCCGCCACAATGATCAGGGCCATCAACGCGCCGACAGCGGCATGCAGCCAGCGCATGCCATCGCCATGCATGAGCGACGCGGCAAAGAAGCCGGCCTGTAGCGGCAGCAAGCAGATCAAGCCCCAGGCAAAGCCGGACTGGCCGCGCCCGGACGCACGTAGCAGCGGCGGCAGGACCGTCGCGGCAAGCAGCAGCCCCAGGGCCAGATTGCACAGCAAGGCGGGCCACAGCCCCAGGCCGAAGGGCCAGATGGGTGCGGCCAGGTAGGCCAGCCGGGCCAGCAGCCAGAGCAGGGCCAGGGTGGCAGCCCTGGCGCGTGAGAATGCCGGTGTTTGCGTGAATTCGGGCACGGCCACCAGCAGGAAACCGGCGACGGCAGCCATGCCATAGCCGTAGATCAGCTCATGGGCATGCCAGGCCGTGCCGCCGCCGGGCATGGTCTGGCGCAGCCAGGCGAACAGCGGCAATGGGGTGGCAGATGCCAGCCAAAGAAGCAGCAGCAGGGCGCCGCTGATGGCGGTCAAAAGGAAAAACGGCCGGAAGGCGCAGGTCAGCACCGGGTGGGCCAGCATCGGCCGAAGGCAGCGGGCGAGCAGGGCCTGGGGCGGGTTCAGGCGCATGAGTGTCCCTGGTGAACGATGGGCGGCAGGTCGGTTGCGGGCTCCAGCTCGAAGCCCTGGCGAACCTCGGGCAGCTGCATCAAGGCGCCGGCGGTTTGGTAAATCCAGGCGTCGTCGCGCTGCGTGCGCGGGGTGGCGAGGGCATGTGCATAAACGATGCGGCCGGGCGAAGGTGCCATCATGATGATGCGATCGGCCAGCCGGACGGCTTCCATCAGGTCGTGGGTAATCATCAGCACCGCGCAGCCGCGTTCATCCACATATTCGCGCAGCAGCCGGTACATCTCGGTTTTCAGGCCGATATCCAGCGCTGAAAACGGTTCGTCTAGCAGCAGCAGATCCGGGTCTATGGCCAGCGCGCGGGCCAGGGCGACGCGGCTTTGCATGCCGCCGGACAGTTCGTGCGGAAACTTGCGGTAATCGTTGACTGATAGCTCCATCCGGGCGGCCAGCGCAGCGGCATGCCGCATCCTGGCGACCCGTGATACGCCACGGGCACGCAGGCCCAGCGCGATATTTTCCAGCACGCGTTTCCAGGGTAGCAGCCGGGCATCCTGGAAGACGCAGCCGATGCTGATGGCGCGATTGACGACCTTGCCGTGCGAGGCTTGCAGCAGGCCGGCCACGATATGCATCATCGTGCTCTTGCCGCAGCCGGATGGGCCGATCAGCGCAACGGTTTCGCTGGCCTGCATGGCGAAATCCACGCCCACCAGCGCGTCGGTGAGCGCATAGCGGTGATGGATGCCCTGCAGATGCAGCAAAGGCGCAGCGGCGGGCGGCATGGGGGTTGTTTCTGCGGGCACCTGACAGGAACAGTTCATGCTTGCGGCCTCCAGCGTTCCACCTGGCGCTTGATGGGTTCCAGCAGCAGGTATTCCACGGCCAGCAGCAGGCCCAGGATGGCGGCGATCCAGGACAGTGTTGCGACGGTATCCAGATGGGAGCGTGCGGCGGCCAGTGCCGCGCCCACGCCGTCGGACGAACTCAGCAGCTCTGCCATCACCACGACTTTCCAGGACGAACCCAGCGCCGTAATCCAGGCAGGGAACAGATAGGACAGCATGTGCGGCAGATACAGATCGGTGAGCATCATGTGCCAGGGCATGCGATAGGCCCGCGCCATGTCCTTCAGCTCATTGCCCAAGGTGCGCGCGCCCTGCATGGCAGCGGCGAACACGATGGGCACGCAGGCGATGAACACCGTGAAAATTGGGGTCAGGTCGCCGCTGCCGAACCACAGCATGGCCAGTACCAGCCAGGCGATGGGCGGCATGCCGACCAGCAGCGTGACCAGCGGCCGCGAGGCCATGGCGGCGGTCATGGACAACCCGGCCAGCAGACCCAGCAGGCTGCCTGCCACCAGGGCCAGCGTGAAGCCTGCCATGGCGCGGCGCGCCGAGATGGCCAGTGTTTCCCAGGCCGGAAACGTATCCAGCAACTGGGCCAGCGAGGCCAGCACTGCGCCCGGCGCGGGCAGGATCAGCGGACCATAGGCCAGCGCTGCCCATTCCCAGGCGGCGGCGAACAGGCACAGGCTGGCGATGGCGCCCCAGCCACTCCAGAGATAGGCCAGCACAGCGGCCAGCAGACGGCGGAATAAGGTCATGACGTGGACGGCCTGTTGACGCTAAAGAAAGGCAGGCATGAGGAGGTCTGACATGAAGAGGCCTGGCATGAAGGCATGGACACAGGAATGGCGCAGGGAAAATACCGGACAGGTAAGTAAACCTGCCATGTCACCAGATCGGGCATGCAACGCCAATGATAATTATCATTGGCCGGACAGTGGCCGACTATTTTTGACTGTGGCCCGGGCAGGGCAGCCGGAGGCGAGCGGTCTTGTGCGCGTATCCCGTACGCTGGGCCAGCCCCATGCAGCATGGTCATACAGGCAGGCCATATAGAGCAGGCCATCCCGAGGGCGTCCGGCATGCCAGGGCGGCGGCCAGGCGGCATGGCGCCTGGCTGGGTGTCGGTACTGAGTTCCAGTCTGGCCGTGGGGGGTTACGGGGTGTAATAAAAGCCGTCGTCGGGCAATTTGCCGCCCACCATTTGCGGATTCTGTTCCAGCAGCGTTTGGTAAAAGAATTCCAGTTCCGGGCGTGCCTGGGCGGCGCTGGTCAGATAGCCGGGGGTATGGCGCAGGGCGTCCGCGACGGCATCGGCGCGCAGCAGGTCGATATACTTTTCCGCCAGCTCGCCGCAGGCGTCCGGGTTGGCGAGGCACCAGGCGTGCGAATCGGCATAGGCGGCGTTGAAACGCGCCAGCAGGGCCGGGTCCTGCGCGGCCTGGCCCAGCACGGCGATACCGGCTTGCGGAATACGCGGTTCGCGCTGCAGCAGCCGGCCCCATTCCTGTTGCAGATCCACGCTGCGGTACAGGTCGGGCGCAATGACATTGGCAGGAAAAGACTGCGACTTCGCCAGCACCATGGAAACGGCAGGTTCGGCCAGCAGCGCATGATCGACCCGGCGAGTGATCAGCAATTGCGCTGCATCCATGGGCGAGGCCACATAACGCAGCTTGAAATCGCGCTGCGGGTCCAGCCCCTGCGCGCGTGCCAGGAGCTGGAACAGGATATCGGGCATGTCGGCGCGAAACGGCATGGCGATTTCTTCGCCCTTGAAGTCTGCCAGCGTATGGCGGCCTGGCGTGCGCGACACCAGCGCCAGCATGCCCCAGACGGACACATTCAGCAGTTGCAGCGGCACGCCGCGGTTATACAGATTGGCTGCCACATTGGAAGGCGCCGCAATGAAATCCGCGCTTTGCTCGATGGCTATGACACGCAGCTGGTCGGGATCGCGCCAGGGCTTGAACACCAGTTTTTCGGCAACATCGGCCAGCGGATTGGTTTCCAGCATGTGCAGCAACGGCAGGGTGACAGTCGCGGGCGGGCCGGAGAGGGTCAGGATAGGGTAGCGGGCAGGTGCAGCGGCTTCCGAGGCATGGGTATGCCAGGGCAGTGCTGTCGCAGCAGGCGCCAATGCCAGGGACAGCAGCAAACGGCGGCGTTGCGGGTGTGGAAACGGGCGATGCATGATGTCTGGATGGAAAGCCTTGATGCGTCGCAGTGTGGCGCGTCATGGCGTGAAAGACAATGACAATTATCATTCCCGCTGTTGTGGGAGCTGTTTTGGATGCTGTTGGGTGTGCAGTCGAAGGCCGGTTTGCCAGGTCTGCCAGGGCTCAGAAGATGTACTTGAAATTGAGTGATGCTTCGCTTTGACGATATTGATAGTGGATGATGTTGCTATCGTTGATCAGCCTTTTGAAGCGGATTTCCGGATAAACGTTGCCGATGCGCCAGCGTGGCATGCCCAGCGTGGCGATCAGCATTTTCTGAATGTCCTTACGCGGGTTGTCCGACAGGAAGGTGCGCTCGTCATAGCGGCTGTCACGATAGAGCGCCATGGCATTGAGGTAAAAGCCGCTGTCGAAATATTTGAACAGGCCGATGCGCCAGGCCTGGTCCTTGCTGCTGGCGGCCGCCCAGGGGTAGCGGCGGCGGGTCCAATCGACCCCTGCGAACAGGGACCCCGTGGCAGACAATTGAAAGCTGGCTCCCAGGCCGGCCGAGGACTGCGTGTAGTCCGAGAAGTACAACTTTTCCGCGTCCGAGTAATGGTAGCGCTTGCTGTTGGCCTGGGCATTCAGTGTCCAGCGGCGGTTCAGGTCATGCGACAAACTGAGTTCCAGGCCGGGTGCTGTGTAATGGGTGTGTGTGCCCCGGTAATAGTGCTCGAAGTAGGGAGAGACGGCAAACTCCGTGCTGGCGTTTTTGTAGTTGTAGCCGGCATAGAGCACGGTGGTGTTGTCGCTGCTGTCCTTGAGAAAAGTGCTTTGGTTGTCTTCTTTGTGATATCGGGTGCCGTAGAGCAGCGGGCGGAGCAGCAGGTTGTGATGGCCGCCCAGCGCAATGCGTTTCTGCAGGGAAAGCTGGTAGTTCAGGAAGGACGATGACACCGGTGCGGGCAGGGATTCGGTGACGAAGCATTGCTGCAGGATCTGGACGACGCAGCGTTGCGCACCATTGGCCTGGTTGATGTTGTTGCTGTAGCCGCTACCGATGCTGAGTGAGCCGTGCCAGCGGTTGCGTTGAGCGACGGCGGCAATGTAGGTGTCGATGGTGCTGCGGGTTTCAGGCGGAATGTCCTCGGCCCTTACGGCTTCGAATTGTTCGATGGCTTCGTGGCTCTGATAGTCCTCGGCATAAAGCCGCGCAAGTTCCAGGCGGATACGGGTGTCGCCGGGGGCGGCAAGCTTGGCGCGCCGCAGGCGCTCCAGCGCAGTTGCGGTATCGCCTCGTGCGCGGGCATGCAGGCCTTCGGCCAGCAGGATCACTTCTTTTCGGCTGGCTGCCAACAGACGGTACTTCGAAAGGAATTCCTCGACTTTATCCCACTGCTGCAGGTTGATGGCATAGAAGATACCCAATGCCAGGCCGGCAGCATCTTCTGCGACACGATATTCCTGGCCTTCGATGATCAGGCGTCTTTCCCCTGCCGGCGTATCGGCGTGCGCCCAGTCCCGTTGTTGTTCGACACGCAGTTGCTGTTGCGTGGTGTTCAGCAGGAAACGGGTATCGTCGTCGTCGGCGCAGGCGGAAAAGTAAGGGCAGGCGAGAAGGCAGGCCAGGAACAGCTTGGGGAGCGGACGGGTCATCTGCGAGGCAAAGAGGGCGGCTGCGGCGAGTGTCGCTTTCCTGAGTCGGGACAGGCCCCGCCATGTGGGCGGGACCGGTGTGGCTTGGGCAGCCCGGTTTATTGGACCCTGTTGCCGCCGAAGGCGACATCATCGGCAGGGTTGCTGGTGCCGCGGGTGGCATAGCCTGCCAACGCGTCGGCATTAGGCCCGAAGAATTGGCCGGAAATGATCCGGTTGCCGGCGGCGTCCTTGAAGAAAGTCCCGTCGTTGTTGTTGATGGTGACGTTATCGAATGCGACCACATCGCTGCTGTTGGACACCCGGGTCAATGCGCCATTCAGGCTGCCCTCGGCTTGATTGCCGAAGGTGGCGTCCAGTTGCCCCTGGAAGAAATCATTCTGGCCGGGAACGTGCTGATTGACCCCCAGCACGGCATAGCTTGCCGTGCTGAGGTGCTTGGTGCTGCCGGTTGCGTTTTCACCGACATACCACACCGTGTGGTCTGCCGTATTCAGGTTGAGATTGGTATCGGAGCCCGTGCTGGGATTGCCGGCGCGTGGTCCCCATTCGCCGAAATAGACGGCCGTGCCTGCAGGCAGGTTGGGAACCTCGGCGATCACCAGACCACCGAATTTCGGTGCGGCTGGCAGAGCCGGGTTGGCGATCTGGCGGATGCTGTACACCCCGAAGATGGCCGTTTGTTGTCCTGCCACGGCTTCATTCGGGCTGCGCTGTTCGTACCAGATCTGGCCCAGGGTCGGGTTGGTGAACAGGCCGGCGACGGCGTTGACATCCTTGAGCGTCAGGTACTTCGGGTTGGCCAACCCGTCCACGCTGGCACTCAGCGAGCTATTGATGGGCGTGTTGCTGTACTTCTTGGCAATGTGATGAATCGGGCCGTCTTTCAGGTTGATGACCAGTGAAGATCCATTGAGCGAGAGCCCCGGCTTATTGGCGCCGAAGGGGAGTGCAGTCGAGGCTTGCGGGGCAACACTGGCGGCATTGCTGGTGCCACCGGTGACCGCCGCATGGGCAGGCACAAAGGCACCGAGCAGAACGACGGACAGGATGGTTTTGGACATCATGACAGGCTTCCTTGTGAGAGTGGGTAAGCATCCGGTTTTGCGTTTGAAAACCGGCAAAAGACGGTTCAGAACAGGGCTTGCATGCCCAGCATGACGGTGCGGCCAGGACCAGGCGCAGCGACGTTGGACATCGGGTCCAGGTAGTAGCGGTTGGTCAGGTTGGTGACACTGGCATTGACCGACAGGGTGTCGTTGATCCGATAACGGCCATAGGCATCCAGCAGCAGCGTGGGGCGCCAGTGGTAAGGCTTGCCAGTGAAGGTGAAGATGTCGGCCAGCCCTTGTTGCAGCAGGCGGTCGTATTGGCTGGTTTTGACATCGCTGTGATAAATGCCGCGCACGCCCAGTTCAAGCTTGCGATCCAGCAGGCGCGTACCCAGGTCCACATTGATCGAATACTTGGGTTGCTGGGACTGGTAGAAACGCGTGACGCCAAATCCGCCTTCTATGCAGTCGGGAATGCGGCCCAGGTACATATCAAAGGCAAATGCGGTATCGGCATCGCAGGTGACGTTTTTCAGGCGGTAGGTGACGCCGGCAGAAGCAAAGAAGCCGCCAGTGTCGATACGGCTTTGAAACTCCAGCCCTTTGACGATCTTCTTGTCATATTGCGTGATGCGCCGCGCTTCGGTCGTATCAATGACATTTCTGATCGTGTTGCTGAAGTAGCTCAGGCGGATGTCGCCATAATCCAGCTTGTCCCAGTACGGGGTGAAATCGAAGGCATAGCCTATTTCCCAGTTCTGGCTGCGTTCCGGCTTGAGGTCGAAGCCAGGCGCAGTAGGCATGCTGACCAGCCCGTCGATGGCAGTGGACGTGGCCTCGTAAATACTCGGAAAACGCGTCATTTCCGCATAGCGGGCAAACAGGCGTTGTTGTGGGCTGAGCGAAACGGTCAGCGCCAGCATGGGCGCCCAGGCATCGCCTTTCAGTTTTTCTGGCCGGGCCCACTTCTGGTCGTCGGTGATGGGTCGGGTGATGGCTTTCAACGCTTCGGAGCTACCTCCGTTAGGGTTGAACTCCCCTGCGGCGGTCGTGACTTGGCGGGTAGTGCTAGGGAGCAGCTTCCATTCTTCGTAGGTGATGGATCCAGGCTGTTGGCCGCCAATCAGGTATTTGTAGTATTCGCCTTCCGTTGCCTGAGGCGTGCTGACTTTTTCATCGAACATGCCTGGCGTCAAAGTTGACGCCGAACTATCCGGTTTCCCGTTGCGAAATGGAATGATGATGTCGGGGCGGAACTGGTAGTAAATCGTCTGTCCGTTCTGCGAGTTTGACCGGACGGAAGAAGTACTTACCCCATATTGCTTGTGGAACGCATTATGTGACTCCTGAAGGCGTTGGGCGGCTGCGGGATCGCCTAAAGGGTTATCTTTTCCGATAGTGTTCGCCCATTGGTCAAAGAGATCCATATGGTTTTCATAATCCGCCTTGAACTCCGCAGAGCCGATTTCCCAATACGGCAGGGAGTAGGCGTCGATATATTCGTTGAAGCCCCCGCCCCAGGCGAACTGTTCGTTGCGTTGTTGCCGTTCTTCGGACATTGCCGTGTCTTCGCCCTTGAAGCGGGTATAGCGCACGCCAGCCTGGACATTGAGCCAGGAAACTGGCTGCCAGTCCGTCGTCATGGTCATGCCCCATTCCTGCCTTTTGCCGCTGCGCGGCCCGGCAAGTTTGGCCAGTCCGGTGACAGTGCCGTAGATGTTGAAAAGGTCGTCACTGTTGATGATGGTGCTTTCTTCCCCGAGTTTCTCGCGCTGGATGTCTGCGCCCAGGGTCAAATTGAAGTTGGGCGATAACTTGAAGCGATTGCTGAGATTGGCGCCGTTGCGCGTCACCTGGGTGGTTTGCTGTGCGCCGGAAATGATCTTCTTGCCTTCGGTGCCGAAGATGGCATCGGATTCAGCGATGATTTCGTCCAGCGTGGTGCTTTTGTCGAAGCCCCACATATCGCCCAGTTCTTCGCAAGTAGATTCAGCCATATTCCATGGCGTCGTATTGCGTACATTGCACCAGTACCAGGCATCGTGCATGGTGTCGGGCGTATTGACCGCCAGGGACATGCCACCGCTCTGATGACGGACGCTGTCGGTTTTGACGCGCCAGAGACTGGCCTCAAGATCGACCCAGCGGTTGTCTTCGGGTTTGAATTCGTACCCTAGCTTCCAGGTATCCGAGCGTATCTTGGAGTCTATGTTCTGGGTTTGTGGCGGTTTGGGCTGGTCGATGAAGTCAGGATTCAATTCATAGAAATTCAGCGCCCAGGTGGACTGAAATGGATTGATCTCGCCGAATCGCACATCCGTGCGCATGTATTGCAGGCTGAGTTTCTGGTTGTCGCCGAAGTGCCAGTTGTTCTTGGCCAGCAGTGTTTCGGTACGGGTATTGCTGTTGAAGACTTCCGCACCGGCCGGATACATCTCTCCCATGTTGGGGACAAAGGCGGCTGAACTTTTGCAGTCGATACCGCAGTTGTCCATGTCGTAGATCGGATTGTCCAGATAATCGCCCACGCCGTTCTTGCCGGCGAAATAATTGCCCTTGTTGCGGTAGGCGTAACTCAGCAGACCATCGGTGATATCCGTCTGGAATGCTGCTGTAAGCATGGCCGACTTGTCGCCACCGAAACGCCAATTGTCGGCGCTGCCCTTGTCTCTGGGGGCTTCGACGTCATCCATGAGCAAGGCGTAAGGGCTTAACTCACCGTTTTGGAAACCGCCGCCGGCGCCATCGGCGGTGCCTCCGACGCGGCGATAGTCTTTGCCCAGGAATTGGTCAAGCTTGTTCTGTGGCTTGATCGTATTGTTTGCACCTTCCAGCTTGAGCTGCAGTGCCCAGGTGTCGCCGTTTTTGACGATGTCGCTGGCTTCGATGGTGCGAATGGCAATGGAGCCGCCGACGCCCGGCTTCATATTGCGGCTGAGATCCGGGCTCTTATCGACGGCGATGCTGCGGAACAGGGCGGGATCGACGTAGTTGCGGTCACCGACGCCATAGTTGTTCTGCCAGACATCTACGGTTTGTTCCGTGCCGTCTATGGTGACGGGGATGCGTCCCTTTCCGGAAATGCCGCGGATATTCGGCGTGATGGCGCCGCCCGCGGTGCGGGTGTTCATGTTGTACACGCCGTTGAGGCCCTTGAGCACGTCTCCCGCTGCGTCGATGCGGTAGCGCTCGATTTCTTCCTTGCCCATGTAAACGTTCGAGACGTTCTTGTGGAAGACATCGTCCGCGCCTTTTTCGTCGTCCGTGCGTTCGGGGGCGACGACTTCGACAGCATTTAGCTGGGTGACGCCGTCGGAGGGTTCCTGGTGATCCTGATGAGGCTGAACGCGTTTTTCGGGCGCCGGTCGCGGATTTTGCTGTTCAGCCGTCTGGATGTCCGCAGTCAATGGCTGGGCGGAAACGGCTGGCAAACCGCCGGATACGCAGCCGAGGCCGGCAATGAGAAGGGCCAGGAGTTTGGGCGGGGAGCAATGTTCTGAAGACATGTTCTATCTGGTGTTGTCCCGCGATGATTGGAAGTCGATCAAACGGGCGCGGAATCGGGGGGGTGTGGCGGGAGCGTGGAAAAGCGGTCGTCACCACGCCCAAGCTTTCAAATCAGGCAATTCCCAATCAGAGAATGAGTGCAATTCTCAAATCTGTTACGGTTCTGGCCGATGATTTTTGTCAATTTCCGGAAAATATTGTCGTGTTCGTGGCGCGCGTAATGGTTCAGGTCCATGAACCTGAGTGCCGGTGGAGATGCCTGGGGGCTGCGTTTGCACTAGGCGTCAGCTGAGGAAGGCGCTTTTCAGCCAGTGGATGGTGTGGCCGTCCACAGCCAGCACATCAAAGCGGCAGCCTGGTTCACGGCTAGGGAAATGAGCTCGTCTGATCTGAGGGAGAAACCACGCTGCGGTGGCCAGCAGACGCCTTTGCTTGCCAGCATCCACGCTGGCCGCCGCGCCGCCATGGCGGCTATGACTGCGCTGGCGGACTTCCACGAAGACCAGTTCCTGGCCGTCGCGCATGACGAGGTCGATTTCTCCGGCGCGGCATTGCAGGTTGCGCGCCAGCAGTACCAGCCCGGCCGCTTGCAGGTGCGCCAGGGCGCGGTCTTCTGCGCGGTTGCCGCGCTGGCGGGCAGGGCTGCCTTGCCGGGCATGACGTGGCGCCTGGTCTGGCGCCGGGGGCGGCGTGGGGTCCGAGATGGCCTCAAGGCGTGCAGCGTGTTGCCGCGCCAGCCGCCGCTTGCGGTTGCGCCGCGCCCGGCCCTGGGCTTTCTCCAGCTGTTGCCAGAGCGGGGCATACGCGGCATCGCTGAAAATAGTATCCTCGCGGGATGAACGAGACATCCGATATTTCCCTATCCGCGCCTTCGGCCTGGCTGCGTGCCGCCGAGAAGGTGATGGCGCAGCATTGGCCTGCCGCCGCCCTGTATGTGGTGGCCACACCCATCGGTAATCTGGGCGATTTGAGCGTGCGGGCCTGGCAGACGCTGGCCAAGGTCGATGTGGTGGCGGCCGAGGATACCCGCGTGACCCGCACCCTGTTCGACGCCTGGGGCCTGTCCACGCCCTTGATGTCGGCGCATCGCCACAATGAGGCCAGCGCGGCGCAGGATATTCTGGAACGCCTGGCGGCTGGGCAGCGGGTGGCCCTGGTGTCTGACGCGGGCGCGCCAGCCGTCAGCGACCCCGGCGCGCGCGTGGTGCGTGCCGTGCGGGAAGCGGGGTATCAGGTGGTGCCGGTGCCGGGCCCGAGCGCGGTGATCGCCGCCTTGATGGCCAGCGGCGCGACGTCGGATGAAAACCCGGCGTTTGCTTTCGCCGGCTTTGCGCCGCACAAAAGCATGGCGCGCCAGCGCTGGCTGCGCCGCTGGGCCGCGTTGGCCGCGCCTGTGGTGTTTTTCGAGTCGCCGCACCGGCTCAAGGCGACCCTGGCCGATGTGCTGGAGATCGCCGGCCCGCAGCGGCGGGTAACGATTGCCCGCGAATTGAGCAAGCGTTTCGAGGAAGTGGCGACGGTGCCGGCTGCCGAGGCACAGGCCTGGCTGGAAGCCCAGCCGCATCGCGGCCAGGGTGAGTTCGTGCTGATCCTGCATGAAAGCGCGGCAGCCGCTGTGGATGACGACGACGAGGCGGCCGAGGCGGGCGACCCAGCCCTGGATACGCTGCTGGATGCGTTGCTGGAGAGCCTGTCGCTGCGCGACGCGGTGAAGGTGGCGCAGAAGGTGACAGGGGGCGACCGCGACGCGATTTATCGTCGCGCCTTGCAGCGCAAGAACGAAGCGGATTGAGGCCATGGCGCGAGTGTGACGCGCTCCGGGCGGCCAGGGAAGCCGGCAAGTGCCGGAATTGTCCACCCTGGCTTGCGCTCAGGCTTCGATTTCGATGGCGGTGCCGTTGGGAACCTGGGACCAGATTTCCCGCATATCGTTGTTGCTGACGCCGATGCAGCCGTCCGTCCAGTCCCACCAATGATGGATGGGGCCGAGAGCGCCCCAGCCGTTGGGCAGGCCGTGGATCATGATATCGCCGCCAGGTGGGTAGCCGGCGGCAGCCGCAGCCTGGCGATCCTGTGCGTTGGGGTAGGAAATGTGCAGGCTCAGGTAAGCGCGCGAGCGCGGGTTGCGCCAGTCGATCACATATCTGCCTTCTGGCGTGCGCTGGTCGCCTTCCTGTTGCTTGTGTCCGGCGTCAGGCGCGCCGCCAAGCGCGATGCGGTAGCTGGCGAGCAGGGTAGCGCCCTGCCAGAGCTCCAGGCGCCTGGCGGACTTATAGACACGTACCAGATCGGCTTGTGGGGCGCCTTGTTCGGCAACGGGGGGCACGCCGGGCGCGACCCGGCCCATGATGCGCGTATAGCCGAATGTGGCCAGCGCCAGCAGGGCAAGCAGGATCAGGCAGGGCAACAGGCGTTGCCGGAACCGGCGTACGGGCGTCATGGGCGGCCGGCTCAGGGCTGCAGGGCGATGGAGGGTGAAATGCCCAGCTGGCGGCCGATGCGGCTGGCAGCGTCTTCCGCGCTGCTGCGGTCGGGGTAGGGGCCCAGTCGGACACGATAAATGCCATTGCCGCCTTGTTCCAGCCGCAGGCGGGGGTCATTGTCGAGTTCGCTGCGCATGTGGGCCAGGAAGGCGTTGGCGTTGTCTGCTGAGCCAAAGGCGCCCAGTTGCAGGAAGATGCCGGGCATGGCGGCAGAGACGGCGGGAGGGCTGGCAGAGGTGGCGCTTGCCAACACCGGGCTTGGGCCGGAGGCTTGCGGCACCCGGTTGCCCCGGATGTCATCCGGGCTGATCCACTCGACGATCACTTCGCCGCTACCGGGAGCAATGATGTCCAACCGGTGAGCGGCGACATAAGACAAGTCGATGATGCGGCCATCATGGAAGGGGCCACGGTCGTTGATGCGGACAATGACGCTGCGGCCATTGGCGGTACGGGTCACCTTTGCGTAGCTGGGGATGGGCAGCGTGGGGTGCGCGGCCGTCATCTTGTACATGTCGTAGGTTTCGCCGTTGGACGTCGGCTGACCATGGAATTTCTTGCCATACCAAGATGCCGTGCCACGGTTACGGTAGGCGCGGCCGCTGGTGTCCGGCACGTACTTCTTGCCGAAAACGGTATAGGGCCGGTTCGGGCCGCTGGCATACGGTTCCACGCGCGGCACGGCATCCGGGACTTTGTCCAGGTCGGCAGGTACGCGTGCATGCGGGCCGTCATCCTTGTAGTAGCCGCCGCTGCGTTTGGGGGAACTGCCGCAGGCCGAAAGCACGACGGCGATCAACAAGGCAAGGGCCAGCCAGAGCCAGCGGTACGCTGTTCGAGGGAGGGGGGCCGCAGCCAGGGGAGCCGGGTGGCCTGGCTGGTGCGTGCCGGGCGTGACGATATGCGCACCAGACATCATGCGCGCGGAATGTGTATCGGGGAACGGTGCCGCACCAGCAGAGGGGAGTGCGAAGCGAAGCGCAGGGCCAGCTGTTCGACCACGTAAACCGAACGGTGCTGGCCCCCGGTACAGCCTACCGCAACGGTGAGATAACTGCGAGTGTCCTGCATGTAGCGTGGCAGCCATTTGCGTACCAGGCCATAGATGTCATCAATCATCTCGCCAACCTGGGCGTAGCCCTCCAGCCATTTGGCCACGGGGGCATCCTTGCCGGTCAGGGGGCGCAATGCCGCATCGTAGTGCGGATTGGGCAGGCAGCGGGCATCGAAGACGAGGTCGGCGTCACTGGGCACGCCGATCTTGTAGGCGAAGGATTCGAAAGTCAGCAGCAAGGGCAGGCGTTCGACCTGCACCACCTGGCCTATCCAGTGGCGCAATTGCACCGGGCTGAGATAGGAGGTGTCGATGATGTGCTCCTGCTCGCGCAAGGGCGCCAGCAGTTCCCGTTCCTGTTGGATGCATTCCGTCAGCGTCAAGGTCTTGCCGGTTGCCGACAGCCTGTCCGTGAGTGGATGGCGGCGGCGGGATTCGGAATAGCGCTGCACCAGCGCTTCAGTGCTGGCGTCCAGAAAAATGACGCGCAAGGGGATGCCAATGGCGCGAATGGCCGTGAGCACCTGCGGCAAATCTTCGATCTCACCAGGCGAGCGGGCATCAATGGCAACCGCGACATGGCTGGGCGGCTGGGAATTCAGATCGACGCAAAAATCCTGCAGATAGCGGATGGGAAGATTGTCGATGCAGGTGTAGCCTGAATCTTCCAGCATGCGCAAGGCAACGGATTTGCCTGAGCCGGATATGCCGGTGATGATGACGATATCCTGAATCGAACGATTCATGGCTGCTTATCCATACCCTGCATGATGGCCAGGGATTGACGGCTCATGAACTCTCCCAAGGTATCTATGCCGCGTAACTTGAGGATGCTGTTGCGTACCGCAGCTTCGACCAGAACGGCCAGGTTGCGCCCTGCGGCGACCTGGAGCATGACCTTGCGTATGGGCAGGCCCAGCACATCCTGGCTGAGATCCTGCAGGGGCAGGCGTTCGAACTTCTCGGTGGCGCTGGAACGTACCAGATGCACGATGAGCTTGAGCGGCATTTTGCGGCGCACCGACGTTTCACCAAAGATGGTACGGATATCCAGCAGGCCCAGGCCGCGTACTTCCAGCAGGTTCTGCAGCAGCGGCGGGCAGTAGCCTTCCACCAGCGTGGGGGCCGTGCGGGCGAAATCGACGGCGTCGTCCGCCACCAGGCCGTGACCGCGCGAAATCAGTTCCAGTGCCAGTTCGCTCTTGCCCAGCCCGGATTCACCGGTGATCAGCACGCCCAGCCCCAGGACATCCATGAAGACGCCATGCACCGTCGTGGTCGGCGCCATGCGCTTGCCCAGGTAGTTGCGCAGCAGGTCGATGACGCGTGCCGCCGGCATGGGCGTGGCCAGCAAGGGAACCTGCTGGCTTTCGCAGGCCTGGATGAGGTCGGGGGGCGCGCGGCTGATGGAGTCCTCGGCGAGGATCATGGCAGGTACGCCAGCGGCCAGCAGCTCAGCCAGGTGCTGGCCACGGCGGCGGCGTTCCAGGCGGCAGTAGAAAGCGATTTCCTGGTCGCCGAAAACCTGGATGCGCCCGGGATGGATCAGGTTCAAGTGACCGATGAGGTCGGCCGCCGAATCGCCGTCGTTGGGGATCCCGCGATCAGCGGCTGCTTCGCTGGCGATCCAGGTAAACGGGACGAGGGGGGCGTTATCCTCGACCAGGTTGCGGATCGTCACCATGGTGGACGACCCTATGCCCCGGACGCCCCGGCGGGCGTGTATTGGGTCAGGAGTTGATGCACGACGCTTGGGTCGGTTTCCGTCAGCAGGCGTTCGCGCAGGGCTTTGTCGGAAAGCAACTGGGCCAGTTCGGCCAGGATGTCCAGGTGTTGCTGGGTGGCAGTTTCCGGCACCAGCAGGAACATCAGCAAGCTGACGGGCTGGCCGTCGGGGGCATCGAAGGGAATGGGTTGTGCCAGGCGGTAGAACGCAGACAGTGCATGCGTCAGGCCTTTGACACGGCCGTGCGGAACGGCAACGCCGTGGCCGAGTGCGGTGGAACCCAGCCGTTCCCGTGAGAACAGGCTGTCAAACACGGTGGAGCGAGCCAGGCCGTGATGGTTTTCAAATAGCAGGCCGGCCTGCTCGAATGCCCGTTTCTTACTGGTGACGGGCAAGTCGAGCACGACATTGCCGGCAGGCAGAATGCGCGACAAATGGTTCATGGTTTCGCATTATAGGGACTTATACCGCAATGCAAAAATCTTTTCGCTTTGCAGGCGCCGGAAACGCACACCGCCCGGCTGAGCGGGCGGTGTGCGGGATGTTGCCTGGTTATTCAATGACCTGGCGCTTGGCAGATTCGTGCGCGTGGTCGCGGACACGATTCTTGTGATCGGTGACTTGTCTGTCGAGTTTGTCGGCTAGCAGGTCGATGGCGGCGTAGAGGGTTTCCTCGGCGGCTTCGCTGTGCAGATCCTTGCCAGGGACGCGGACCGTGACTTCGGCCTTGTGGCGCAGCTTCTCGACCGACAGAATGACCTGGGCGTCGATGACGCTATCGAATCGGCCCAGGGCGCGGGAGAGCTTGGAGGTGACGTAGTCGCGGATGGCAGGGGTGACTTCCAGGTGGTGACCGCTGATATTCAGATTCATATTGCTCCCTCCGTGGTGATGTTCCCGGGGCGCCTGCCAGTTGGCCTGAGCCCCGGTGCCTGGCGGAATAATTTCCCGCCGTATGTTCTCAGTGTATCGGGATACGCGCCGAAAGCAAGTCCGCCGATGCTGTCATGGGCACTGTCCATGAGGCAGGACAAACCCGTGTGTGAAATGTCGCGTGTGCCATGGCTGGCGCCGGGAGCCGGCGGCCTTACATGCGGAAGTGCTCGCCCAGGTACACTCGCCGCACGGCGGGATCGCCAACGATTTCGTCCGGGTGGCCGTTGGTCAGTACCTTGCCTTCGCTGATGATGTAGGCGCGGTCACAGATCCCCAGGGTTTCGCGCACGTTGTGGTCGGTGATGAGCACGCCAATGCCGCGGCCTTTGAGAAAACGCACGATACGCTGAATCTCGATTACCGCGATGGGATCGACACCGGCAAACGGTTCGTCGAGCAGGATGAAGCGCGGCCGCGTGGCAAGCGCACGGGCGATTTCCACGCGGCGGCGCTCGCCGCCCGATAGCGAAATCGCCATGCTTTCGCGGATATGGTCGATCTGCAATTCGTCCAGCAGGTTCTCAAGCTGTTCATTGACGGCTTTGGTCGGCAGGGTCTTGCCGTTGGCGTCGAGCTGCAGTTCCAGGACGGCCCGGATGTTCTGTTCTACCGTCAGGCGACGGAAGACCGAGGCATCCTGCGGCAGGTAGGAGAGGCCAAGACGCGCGCGGCGATGGATGGGCAGCGCCGTGGCGTCGCGACCGTCGATTTCGATGCGGCCGGCATCTGCGGGAACCAGGCCGACGATCATGTAGAAACTGGTGGTTTTACCGGCGCCGTTGGGGCCCAGCAGGCCGACCACCTCGCCGCTATCGACGGAGACGGAGACATCCTGCACCACCGTGCGCTTGTTATAGGTTTTCCGCAGGCCGGTGGCGCGCAGGCTGCCAGGCGTTTTGTTGCCCAGCGCAGAGGAAGAGATATTTGACATCGTGTGCCTTATTCCTGCTTGGCGGCGGGGCGGCCCAGGCATTCCGCTGCGGCGGCCTCGGTCTTGCTGCGAGGCTGCGCCACGGAGCGAACCCGGCCGGATTCACTGCTGGCCGAATAGGTGTCGTTTTTCTGGTTATAGACGATGCGGTCGCCGTTAATGCGGTCATAGGGTTTGCCGCAAATCATGCGCACGATGCTGGCGTTGCCGTTCAGGACGATGGTTTCCGCTTTGCTGTCGTAGTCGGCGCGCTGGCCGCGTGCTTCGAAAATCTCAGCATTTTCCGGGCGTTCCTGGCGGATGCGGACTTGTTTGCCGCTGTTGGCCGTCGCTGTGCCGTATTGGAAGCCGTCCTTGTCTTCCCGCATTTCCAGGCGATCCGCGTTCAAGGTCATCATGCCGCGCGTCATGATGACGTCGCCAGTGAAAATGCTGCTGCGGTTGAGATCGTCATATTCCAGCGAGACAGACAGGATCTGCGTGCTGGGGTCTTCGGCATTCGCTTGTTGGGCCTGGGCGGCGCCGCACAGCAGTGCCGCGCAGGCGCTCAACAGGAGAAAAGGGCGGGCAAGAAAGGATGGATTCATGGCTGTCGTGAACTAGGGGAACGGAGCCCAGGCTGGTTTTCACCGTCAATATGGACTTGCGTGGAAGACTGGACTTTCAATTGCCGGGTGGCATTGTCGTAGCGCATGCCGGTACCCTGCATATGGGATTTCCCATGTGTCACGGTGGCGGGCTGGTCGGTATAGGCCAGGTCGTCATCCGGCAGGATAATGATTTCTTCGCTGCGGACTTCCAGCGCCGGGCGGTCTGCCTCTGCCTTGCGCAGCAGCCGCGCATCGCCCTGCAGTGTAATGCGCTTGCCGTCCTGATCCATGATGCCGGTGCGGGCGGTGCCTATCGTAACCGGATTGGCGGCTTGCTGGCTGATGGCGCGTGGCGCATCCACGGCGTAGGAGTCATCGTCCGGGAAGTGTTCCATGCGCTTGCCTTCCAGGCGGTTGGTCGGGCGTCCTTCCGGGTCGGTCTGCATGAAGGCGAACACCTCCGCCCAGGCGTCCGGTTCGTGCGTCATGCGCGGTGGCGGGTCGATGGGGATGGAGCGCTGGGCGTAGTCGGCCGCCCACCAGGTGCCGGCCACCAGGGCCAGCAGCAGGATCAGCGCGGTTAAAGAGGGCATGCGGTCACGCATGAGTGGCCCCGTTATTGCACGACGGGCGCGCCTGCGCCGCCGGACTGCACGCGTTGCCCCAATTTGCCCTGGGCAGCGAGAATCATGTCACAGCATTCTCGTACGGCGCCGTGCCCTCCGGCCAGGCTGGCAGTCCAGTGCGCCGCCTGGCGCACATACACCGGGGCATTGGGAACGCTGGCTGCCAGGCCGGCACGCAACATGGCGGGGACATCTATCAGGTCGTCACCCATGAAGGCGGTTTGCGACAGCATGAGGCCGTGTTCGCGGGCAAGGTCCTGCAGGGCGCTGCATTTGTCGCGTACGCCTTGCAGCACGATGCCGATGCCGAGGTCGGCCGCGCGGCGTTCCAGGATCAGGCCTTTGCGGCCGGTGATCAGAGCCACCAGGATGCCGTTGTCACGCAGCATTTGCAGGCCATAGCCATCCAGTACGTTGAAGCGTTTCAACGCTTCACCTTGCTCGCCGTAGATCAGGCTGCCGTCTGTCAGCACGCCGTCCACATCCAGTGCCAGCAGGCGCACGGCCGCCGCGCGCTCACGAGTCGCTTCGGGCAGTCCCGACAGGACGAGCGCGTCGATCGGGTGCGGCGTGGGGCTGAGCGGAGAGGGAGTGGTCATGGGCTTCCTTGAAACAGTGTACGGACGGGTCGGGTTAGATGACTTTGGCAGCCATCAGGTCATGCATATGCAGGGCGCCGACCAATTTGCCCTGGCTGTCAGTGACGAGCAACTGGCTGACACGCAGCTCATCCATGCGTGCGGCCGCATCCACGGCCAGGGCTTCGGGGTGGATGGAGCGCGGTTGGTGCGTCATGCCTGCGCTCACGCTCAGCCCGGTGATGCTGCCCCGCTTTTCCAGCAGGCGCCGCAGGTCGCCGTCAGTAAAAATGCCGCAAGGTCGGTCTTCGGCATCCAGCACGACGGTCATGCCCATGCCCTTGCGTGAAATTTCTTCCAGCGCCTGGATCATGCTGGCTTGTGCAGGCACGGTCGGCAATTCGCTCCCCTGGCGCATGACATCGCGTACCCGCGTCAACAGGCGGCGGCCCAGCGTACCGCCAGGATGCGACCGGGCGAAATCCTGCGCATCGAAGCCCCGGGCTTCCAGGCAGGCGACTGCCAGTGCATCACCCAACGCCAGCGCGGCGGTGGTGCTGGCAGTCGGGGCCAGATTGAGCGGGCAGGCTTCCTGTGCAACCGCGCTACTGAGATAGATATCCGCGTTGCGCGCAAGTTCCGATTGCGGATTGCCGCTGATGGCAATGACCGGGACGCCCAGACGGCGGACGGCGGGCAGAATGGTCAAGAGTTCCTGGCTGCCGCCTGACTGCGAAATGGCAATCAGGATGTCTGCGCCGGTCACCATGCCCAGATCGCCGTGCACGGCTTCGGCGGCATGCAGGAAGAACGAGGGGGTGCCGGTAGAGGCAAAGGTAGCGGCGATCTTGGTGGCGATATGGCCGGTTTTTCCCAGGCCGCTGACAATCACCCGCCCTTTGCAGGCCAGGATACGCGCAACGGCTTGGGGAAAGGCAATGCGCAAGCCGTCCCGCAGCGCCAGGATGGCCTGCGCTTCGGTTTCCAGCGTACGGAAGGCGCTGGCCAGTGCGAGTTCGGGAGTAAATGCGGTGTTGATGTCCATTGTGGGATTTTAGTGCAGTGCCGGGCGTGCAGGCGTATCCGGGATTTGCAAAGCCGGCAGGCGCATGGCAATCTGGCAGGCGCAGCCGCCAGGTTGCCGTACCCATCGGGATTATGGCGCACCGCGCGCCACCCGCGGTATTTACACTTGTGTATTGTCATTCATTTATGGAGCTGGTTCATGTCAACCGCCAATGCCCCCGCTTTGCTGGGAACCCCTTTGTCCGACCGTGCCGTGCGAGTCATGCTGCTGGGTGCGGGCGAGCTGGGCAAGGAAGTGGTGATTGCCCTGCAGCAACTGGGGGTCGAGGTGATTGCCGTCGATCGCTATGAAAACGCGCCGGGCCAGCAGGTGGCGCATCGCGCGCATGTCATCCCGATGACGGATCGTGATGCCTTGCGCCGCGTGATCGAGCAGGAGCGGCCGCACATCATCGTTCCGGAAATCGAAGCGATCGCCACCGATCTGTTGGTGGAGATCGAGCAGGCTGGCGTGGCGCGGGTGACGCCAACGGCGCGTGCGGCGCGTTTGACCATGAACCGAGAGGGAATCCGGCGCCTGGCAGCCGAAGAGCTGGGCTTGCCGACTTCGCCCTATCGTTTTGTCGATAGCCTGGCCGAGTTGCAGGCGGCAATCGACGCCGGCATTGGCTATCCCTGCGTGATCAAACCGGTCATGTCCTCATCGGGGAAAGGGCAGTCCGTCATTCGTGCCCAGGATGAGGTTGCCGAAGCCTGGCGTATCGCACAGGAAGGCGGACGCGTGGGCGGTGGCCGTGCCATTGTCGAAGGCTTCATTCATTTCGATTATGAAATCACGCTGTTGACGGTGCGTTCGCGCGCGGCCGACGGTACGACGCACACCAGCTTCTGCGCGCCCATCGGCCATCGGCAGGTGGACGGCGATTATGTCGAAAGCTGGCAACCGCATCCCATGTCGGATGCCGCGCTGGCGCGCGCCCGGGAAATTGCCGAGGCCGTCACCGCGGCTTTGGGCGGCTGGGGGGTATTCGGCGTGGAATTGTTTGTCGCCGGGGATCAGGTCTGGTTCTCGGAAGTCAGCCCGCGTCCGCATGATACCGGCATGGTCACGATGGTGACACAGACGCAGAGCGAATTCGTGTTGCATGCGCGGGCATTGCTGGGCTTGCCGGTGGACGCCTCGCTGCGTCAGCCGGGAGCGAGCAGCGTGATCTACGGCGGTGTGCAGGCCGGGGCTGTGTCGTTCGAAGGTGTGGCCGAGGCCTTGGCCGAGCCTGGTGTGGACGTGCGCCTGTTCGGCAAACCCGAATCTTTTGTCAAACGCCGCATGGGCGTGGCCCTGGCAGTGGCGGATGATGCCGAGGCGGCACGCGCCAAGGCCAAACAGGCGTCCGCCAAGGTCAAGGTCTTGGCTTGATGGCGAGGGCTTGATGAGGCATTGAGCAGCAGCTGGCCTGTGCAAAGGCGCAGCTGCTGGCTGTACCCGGGCGCCGTGGTGCGGCGCAGGGGTCTGGCAGGGGGCGGGTCAAGCAGGTTGTTGGTCGGCCTGCTTGTCGCCAGCGTTGTCCGTTGCCACCGTGCGCTTGCCTGACGGGCGGATGAATGTCAGCGCTGTTTCTTTCAGCGGAACGGCGGCGCCTGGCGTCGGCGTGGCCGGAGTGGCAGCCATGACGGCTTCAGGCGTGGAGGCAACGCTGGCATCCGCTTGCGCCTGATGCGACTCCGGGCCTTGGAACTCATCGCCATCAAAGGCTTTGTCGCCTTCCTCGTCAGGAATGCCTGTGGGCTTGAGTCCTGCGAAGTCGAACAGTTCCCTATCCATCAGATGGGAGGGCACCACTCGTGACAAGGCGTTGAAAATATTCCAGGAGCGGCCCGGCTGCTCCTTATCCCATTGCGCGATCATGCGTCCGACTTCCTGGCGCTTCAGGTTCTCCTGGCTGCCGCACAGGTTACAGGGAATGATAGGGAACTGCATATGGCGCGCATAGGCGATCAGGTCGCGTTCCGGCACATAGGCCAGCGGGCGAATCACTGTGTGGCGGCCATCATCGGACACCAGTTTGGGAGGCATGCCTTTCAGTTTGCCGCCATAGAACAGGTTCAGGAAAAAGGTGGCCAGAATGTCGTCACGATGGTGGCCCAGCGCGATTTTGGTGGCACCCAGTTCATCGGCCACGCGGTACAGAATGCCGCGCCGCAGGCGTGAGCACAGCGAACACATGGTCTTGCCTTCCGGTACCACGCGCGTGACGATGGAATAGGTATCCTGGGTTTCGATATGGAAGGGCACATCCAGGCTGCGCAGGTATTCCGGCAGGATGTGGTCAGGAAAACCCGGCTGCTTCTGATCGAGATTGACGGCCACGATATCGAAGTGGAAGGGCGCGCGGCTGCGCAGCCGCATCAGGATGTCCAGCAGGCCGTAGGAATCCTTGCCGCCGGACAGGCACACCATGACGCGGTCGCCTTCTTCGATCATGTTGTAGTCGGAGATGGCGCGGGTGGTTTCGCGGGCCAGGCGTTTGGCGAGCTTGTTGTTTTCCAGGCGTTCGCGGGCCTGCGCTTTGGCGCTGGGCGGCGTGCTGGTGGCAGCCGGTTGCGCGGGCGTCGCTTGAGGGTTCATGGTGTCAGCGGATGAGTGGTCGAGGCTGGGCAGGCTCATAGTGTTGTCGTGTTCCGGTCCATGGTGACTTCCACGCCGACGGCTGCGCAGTCGGAGAATACCGTTGGTTTGCTGATGCGCAGCTTGACGGTCTGAATATCGCTGAAATCAGCCAGCAGGCGCAGGCCGACCTTTTCGCACAGGGTTTCGATCAGGTTGACATGGCCGCGCGTGCACTCCGCGATGATGGCGTCGCGCAACTGGCGATAGTCCAGGACGCTGCGGATATCGTGGTCGTTGACCGGCTGGCGGATGATGACATCGAACTCGGCGTCGATGTGCAGGGGCTGGGTGGTGCGCAGTTCGTGGGCCAGTATGCCGATATTGGCATCCACCGCCAGGCGGGAAAAGAAAACGCGGCGTAGGTACATGATGTTTGGGTTCAGGAAAATAAGGGCAGGCGCGGCACCGGGTGGCAGGAAGCCGGAGTGTTCAGGGCCGGGACGCTTGCCGGGGCTGGCGACATGGCGGTCGATCAACTGCCGGGGTCTGGCGCCATCATGCTGAAGTCACGGGTAAAGCCGACCAGGTGCTGGCCGCCATCGACCAGCAACGTGGTGCCTGTGATGGCAGGATTGTGGGCCATGAACACAGCGGCATCGGCGATGTCGGCTGCGGTGCTGGCCTGCCCCAGCGGGGCCAGGCGATGCGTTTGCTCGAAGGCTTCCGCCGTTTGCAGATGGCTGGGCAGCGTCAGGCCAGGCGCAATGCCAACCACGCGCACGTGCGGCGCCAATGCCTGGGCCAGCATGGTGGTGGCGGATTCCAGCGCCGCCTTGCTCAGCGTATAGCTGAAGAAGTCCGGGTTGTAGTTCCAGAGTTTCTGATCCAGCAAATTGATGACCACACCTTTGCCCTGGCGCTCGCGCACGTGGCGGGCCAGGTCTCGGGCCAGTGCCACGGGGGCGACCAGATTCGGCTGCATGTGGCCGAACAGCAGGTGGGTGCCGAAGCTGTCGGCATCATCGTAGTCAAAGCGCGAGGCATTGTTGACGACGGCATCGAGCTGGCCGAAAGCAGCCAGGGCGTCCTGGAACAGCCGTGCCGCTGCGCCCTCTTCGGCCAGGTCGGCCGTGACGATGGTTGCCTGGACGCCGCAGGCGCGCACCGCTGCGGCGGTGGCCTGCGCTTCGTCAGGGCTGGCGCGATGATGGATCACGACATCCCAGCCTCGCTGCGCGAAGCCCAGCGCAATGGCGCTGCCCATGCGTCGGGCAGCACCGGTGATGAGAACGGCGCGGCGTAGGCCGGAAGAAAAGGAACTCTGGTTCATGCGCCGGATTTTAGGGCATTCCCATGCCTGCCGGCGCGCTTCCGGCTGCCGGTGGCGCGCCGGGGTGGCCAGACTGTTTTGCTGGCGCTGAGGCCGGGCCGGCATGGCTGGTCTGCCCGTGGACGCTCAGAGCGCCCGCGTCTGCGGTCAGCAGGCGCGGGCGCTGCGCCGGTTTACGCCGCTGTGACGGCGGTGCGGCTGATCGTCCAGCTGCCTGGCACGGCCGGGTTCAGCGTGACGGTGAACTGGCGCAGTTCATCGCGGCGGAACACATGGAAATGCACGGTGTCGCCAGAGCGGCGGCGCGCCAGCAGCGCGTTCAGCGCATCCACGGAAGCAATGCGCAAGCCATCGGCAGCAATAATGACATCCTGTGCCGACAGGCCGCCACGATGCGCGGCACCCCCCTCATGCACGGCGGCAATGCCTGCGCCGTCGGTGGCGGCACGACTGCGAATGTCCAGCGAGGGCGTGTTGCCTGCTGCGGCCGGGGCAGCCTGGAACCCCTGCGCGGCAAACAGTTGCGGCAGCGGCAGGTCTGCGGTGCCTTCAGTCCAGGCAGCGATCTCAGCGGCCGCGTCGATGCCGGTGGCTTCCTGCACCAATGCCGGCATGGCGTCTTCGACAATGCCGCGCGCCAGGCCGCGGTAGAACTCCCGGCCATAGCGCTTCCACAGCAGGCGCATCACATCGTCCAGCGATTTCTTGCCGCCGCTGGCGTGGCGCAGGAGCAGGTCCAGCGCCAGCGCCACCAGCGAACCCTTGGTGTAGTAGCTGGAAATCGCATTGACCGAGTTCTCATCCTGCTTGTAGTAGCGCGTCCAGGCATCGAAACTGCTTTGTGCGACGGATTGCTTGAAGCGGCCGGTGCCGTTGTGCACCACATGCAGCGTCTTGCCCAGCAGCTTGAAGTAATTGGCTTCGCTGATGACGCCGGCACGCAGCAGCATCAGGTCGTCGTAGTAGGACGTGAAGCCTTCAAAGACCCAGAGCAGGCGTGTGTGTGCGGGGCGATCCAGCGTATAGGGCACGAAGGCGGCGGGCTTGATGCGCTTGACGTGCCAGGTATGGAAATACTCGTGGCTGACCAACCCCAGGAAACTGCGGTAGCCGTCGCTCTGCTCGGTCTCGCCCAGTACGGGCAGATCATTGCGCGAAACCAGCAGGGCCGTGCTGGCGCGGTGCTCCAGGCCGCCATAGCCGTCGCCGGTCACCTGGACCAGGAACACATAGCGGCGGGCGCTGTCGAGAAACGGCGCGCGGCGGGTTTCAGGCTCGAAAAACGCAATCTGCGTTTCGCAGATGCGGCGCACATCGTCAATGATGCGGGGCAGATCCAGCTGGGGAACCAGACCGGTAAAGACAATCTCGTGCTCGGCGCCATGGGCATCGAAGCGGGCCACCAGCGGCGTGCCCATTTCCACCGGGTGGTCGATGAGTGCGTCGTAGTCAGGCGCCAGGTAGCAGCCGAAGCCATGGCGGCGGGCGCAGCCTGGCAAGCCGCGGGCTTCGGGCAGGCTGGTGTGCACCTTCCAGCCGTTGATGCCGGCGGGGGCGGCGATATCGACCAGGCAGGGGCGATCCTCCTGGCCGATGACTTGCAGGAATACGCTGGTGCCATTGAAGAAGCCGTGGCTTTCGTCCAGGTGCGCGCCGCGCACGGACAGGTCCCAGGCATAAACGGTGTATTCCAGTTCCAGCGGGCCCTCGACCGCATCGGCTTGCCAGCGATGGTCATCCAGCTTGCGCAGCGCGACGGCAGCATTGCCGGAGCGGGCGGATATGGTTTCGATCTGGCGCGCGAAATCGCGGATCAGGTAGCTGCCGGGAATCCAGGCGGGCAGCGCAAAGCACTGGCCGCCGGCATCCGGCTGTTCGACCTTCAGCTGCACGCGGAAACGGTGCCCGGCCGGGTCGAAGGGTTCGATACGATATTGAATGGGGGTTGGGGTTTTGCTGACGGTATTCATGGCGCAATTGTAGAGCCAGGCGCGCCATGCGTGCCGGGCGCATGCGCCCGGCCGTTGATGTCTGCGTGACTGTCAGCCGTGGCTGATGTGCGTACCCAGCACCTTCAGGAACTGCGCCAGCCAGGCTGGGTGCGCGGGCCAGGCGGGGGCCGTCACCAGATTGCCGTCGGTATGGGCCTGATCCACCGGAATATTGATATAGGTGCCGCCGGCCGTTTCCACATCCGGCTGGCAGGCCGGGTAGGCGGAGCACGAACGGCCTTTCAGCACGCCAGCGCCGGCCAGCAATTGCGCGCCGTGGCAGACCGCCGCCACCGGCTTGTCGGCCTCGAAGAAATGGCGCACGGCAGCCACGACCTTGGCATTCAGGCGCAGATACTCGGGGCCGCGGCCGCCGGGAATCACCAGGGCATCGAAGTCAGCGGGATCCAGGCTATCGAAGCTGCCATTGAGCGTGAAATTGTGGCCGGGTTTTTCGCTATAGGTTTGCGCGCCCTCAAAATCGTGGATCGCCGTCTTGATCTGCTCGCCCGCCTTCTTGCCGGGGCAGGCGGCAATCACATCATGGCCCACCGCCAGCAGCGTCTGGAATGGCACCATGGTTTCATAGTCTTCGCAATAATCGCCGCAAATCATCAGGATTTTCTTGCCTGCCATGAGTTGTCTCCTTGAGGTCTCGTGATGGAAGGGGCATATGTGCATCCGCCGTGCTGGAATAATTGTGCGCCGGCCCCGTATGACAGGGTAGTAGGGGATTCCTGCGGGAGGATGACGGCAGGGGAGATATTGCGGGCACCGTAAGGGCGAAACGGTAGCCGAGGCCGTCGTTCATGGGCTGGCGCCGCCATTCAACGCGGTATGTTTCGCGTCAACGCGAGCGTGCCGTGAAGCACCAGCGTTTGACGAAAAGGATAAGTGCCGCCACAATCGCCGCATGAATCACGGTGAATATATCTGGCAATCGCCGCATTGGCCCGATTGGCAATACGACCTCGCTGTGCTTGCGGAACCTTTGGCGGCCGTGAGTCGTGCGCAAGGGTTGCTGCTCGGCCGACTGGCAGACGTAGGGCTTGCCTTGCGCGATGACGCCTGTCTGCTTGCGTTGACTGAGGACGTCGTTCAAACCAGCGCAATAGAGGGTGAAACACTCAATGTCGCCTCGGTTCGATCATCTGTCGCGCGTCGCCTGGGCGTCGATATCGGCGCGTTGGCGCCCGCAGACCGTCATATCGACGGAATCGTCGATATGATCCTGGATGCCACCAGTAACGCGATGGCCCCTGTAAGCGTCGAACGCTTGTTTGGCTGGCATGCAGCGCTGTTTCCTTTCGGCTACTCCGGAATCAACGCTATCAAGGTTGCCGCCTGGCGAGACGACAGTGCGGGCTCCATGCAGGTTGTTTCAGGTGCGATGGGGCGTGAAAAAGTCCATTTCGAAGCGCCGCCTGCCAAACGGCTTGCGGCAGAGATGGCGCGTTTTCTTGCCTGGCTAAATGACACCACACTGAGAGATTCCGCCTTGGTTCGCGCAGGCTTGGGGCATCTCTGGTTTGTCACACTACACCCTTTCGATGACGGCAACGGTCGCATCGCGCGTGCAATCGGCGATCTATTGCTAACCCGCGCAGATGGCAGTCAGCAACGCTTCTATAGCCTGTCTGCGCAGATACAACGAGAGCGCAAGGCCTACTACGACATTCTTGAGCGCACGCAAAAGGGTGATATGGATGTCACGCAATGGTTGGTGTGGTTTCTTGCGACTTTGCTCAAAGCCATCGAACATGCGCATGGCGTCCTCGATCAGGTGTTTACCAAAGCGAAGTTCTGGCAAGACGCGGCAACCATTCCCATGAATGAACGGCAGATCAAAGTGCTGAACCGGCTGTTGGATGGGTTTGACGGCAAGCTGACGACCGCCAAATGGGCTGCGCTGGCCAAGTGCTCAAGCGATTCTGCCTTGCGTGACATCACGGAGCTGGTGCAATACGGTGTGCTTCAAAAAAGCCAGGCGGGAGGGCGTAGCACAAGCTACGCGATCAGGCTTGGCAATGGCTTGAAGCTTGGGTGATCTTGCTGCAGCGCCAGGCGGCGAGGGTCAGAGCCCCATTTTTCATGAGCCACGGCTCTTCATTGCGAGCTGTTACCACGCACCTTGAAACCGCTCCGGCCATCCCCATATTGCGGTGCCGCAACTTTGGATTGCCCTGTCAAAAAAATTCAAGTTATAATTTTTGGGTTTGACGCTTGCGGGGTAGTTCGCAGAAACAAGGGGGCAAGGCATGCAGGGGCAGGGAACAGAACCGCGTCTGATGCTGACAGCCACCGAGCGAACGGCAGTAGCGCTTCGGGCCAGGAAGGAACTGGCCGGGGCTTTGGTTGCACAGGTTCTGATGGGAAGTCTGGCGGTTGTCTTGTCCTGGCTGATTGCCGGGGCAGGTGCCGGTGTGTCTGCCCTGATAGGGGCTGGCGCCTATTTGCTACCTAGTGCGATTTTCATTCTGCGTCTCATGATGACCATTTCTGTGTCTGGCCAGTCCAGCCCGGTGGTGTTCATTCTTGGGCAAGCGTTCAAATTGCTGGCTGCCATTGCTTTGCTGTGGTGGGCGGCGTCCGAGGGTGGTGACAGCTTGGTCTGGCCGGCATTGCTGGCAGGATTGATCTGCGCGCTCAAGGGTCCATTGCTATGGATGCTCTTTCGCAGTACGCGGTGGGGACGGCGCAAGCTGTCATAGTCGTTCGCGATAATGCGTCCCCGCAGGAATGAATGTGTGTCGGCTTCGTGCCGGTGGCTCAAAAGAACAGGGTAGGGAATCAAATGGCTGCTGCCAGCGATGTGTCGCCTCAGTCCTATTACATCCAGCACCACCTGGTGCACAACAACAATATCGGCGAAAAACAGTCGCTGATCGCCCAGTTCGATGTCATCAACTATGACTCGATCTTCTGGTCGGCGCTGATGGGCCTGCTGGCCGTGTTCTTCCTGTGGCGGGCCGCGCGCCGTGCCACGGCAGGCGTGCCCGGCCGCTTCCAGGCATTCGTCGAGATGCTGGTGGAAATGGTGGACGAGCAAGCGCGCAGCATTGTGCCCAATGCCAAGTCCCGCCTGTTTGTCGTGCCGCTGGCACTGACAGTTTTCCTCTGGATCGTCTTCATGAATGCGTTGGACCTGATCCCCGTCGATCTGGTTCCCACCATCATGCGCTGGACCGGCCTGGGCGCCGAGCATGGCGATCCCCTGTACTATCACCGTATTCTGCCGACCGCCGACCTGAACATCCCGATGGGCATGTCTCTGGGCGTGCTGCTGCTGATGCTCTACTACGGCATCAAGATCAAGCACCCGAGCGGCTTCGTCAAAGAACTGTTCAGCGCGCCTTTCCATGCGCATGGTTTTGCTGCCGTGCTGCTGGCTCCCGCCAATTTCCTGCTCAACCTGGTCGAGTACGCCGCCAAGTCGGTGTCCCTGGGTATGCGGTTGTTCGGCAACATGTTTGCCGGCGAACTCGTCTTCATGTTGATCGCCCTGCTGGGCGGTGCCTGGTCAGGGCTGAACGCAACCAGTATTGGCCTGGGTATTGGCCACGTGCTGGCCGGTTCGGTCTGGGCGATCTTCCACATTCTGATCGTTCTGCTGCAGGCCTTCATCTTCATGATGCTGACGCTGGTTTACATCGGTCAGGCTCACGAAGGTCACTGATCGGTTAGGGCCACCCGGCGATGCCGGGTGCGCCAGAGTCGGATGTATTGGCAGTACCCGGTTTTTATTTTCCTTTTTTCGATTTCAGATTTTTAACCAAGGAGTTGTGTGTCATGACCAACGTTGCTTTCGTTGCCCTCGCTTGCGCGTTCATCATCGGTTTGGGGGCCATCGGCGCCTGCATCGGTATCGGTATCATGGGCGGCAAATATCTCGAAGCCTCGGCCCGTCAGCCTGAACTGATGAACGCCCTGCAAACCAAGATGTTCCTGCTGGCTGGTCTGATCGACGCCGCCTTCCTGATCGGCGTGGGTATCGCCATGCTGTTCGCTTTCGCGAATCCTTTCGTCTAAGAAGCACCGTTGTTTCCGCCGGCTAGGTCGGCGGTTCATGATGCCGGCGCCGGGCATGCGGTTGTCAATCGACCGTATGCCCTGTCGGCAGGAATTCCTGGCTCTGTTCCTGCGTTCAGGCGGATAGCAGAGTCGCACAAGGTGTAAAAGGAACACGAACGTGAATCTGAACGCGACAATCTTCTTCCAGATGCTCGTGTTCTTCGTTTTGGGCTGGGTCTCGATGAAATTCATCTGGCCGCCCCTCACGAAGGCGATCGAGGAACGCCGTCAGAAAATCGCAGATGGTCTGGCTGCTGCTGATAAAGGCAAGGCTGACCTGGCTCAAGCACAGGCCCGTATCGGTCTGATCGAAGCCAATGCCAAGACGGAAGTCCAGACGCGTCTGGCCGAAGTGGAAAAGCAAAGCACGGTTCTGCTGGAACAGGCCCGCAAGGAAGCCGAAGCCGAGCGCGCCCGCATCGTCGAGCAGGCTCGTCAGGAAGCATTGCAGGAAGCCCAGCGTGTGCGTGAAGCACTGCGCAATGATGTGGCAGCTTTGGCTGTCCAGGGCGCCGAGCAGATCCTGAAGCGCGAGATCGACGCCAAGGCGCATGCCGATCTGCTGAACCAACTCAAAGCTCAGCTTTAATCCGGGACTGCCATGGCTGAAATTTCGACTGTAGCCCGCCCGTATGCAGAGGCTTTGTACGAAGCTGCGAGCAAGGACAAGGAATCGGCGGGTTCTGAAAGCTGGTCTGAACTGCTGTCCCAGTGGGCGCAGGTCGTGGCCTTGCCCGATGTCCGCGAAGCCTTCTCCGATCCGCGTCTGAACGACGAACAGAGCATTGAACTGTTTATCCAGTTGACGCAGGCCGAACTGTCGCCCAGCGCCCGCAATTTCATTACCTTGCTCGTGGAAAACGGCCGTTTGTTGCTGTTGCCCGAGATCGCACGGCAGTTCATTGAACTGAAGAACCGTAGCGAAGGCGCTGCCGTTGCCGATATCACCAGCGCGTTCCCGCTCGAAGGCGAGGAACTGGCCGGTCTGGTGGCCGCGCTCGAGAAACGCTTCGGCCTGAAGCTTAAACCCAATGTCACCGTCGATGCCTCGCTGATCGGCGGAGTGCGCGTCGCAGTAGGCGATCAGGTGCTGGACGATTCCGTCCTGGCACGTCTGGCCCAAATGCGCAATACGCTGGCGGCCTGATCGCCGGCACACTGGATTCCAGGAGTCTGAACATGCAACTCAATCCGTCCGAGATCAGCGAACTGCTCAAGAGCCGTATCGAAGGCCTGGGCGTTTCGACTGATATCCGTACGCAGGGCACGGTTGTGTCCGTGACCGACGGCATCACCCGTATCCACGGCCTGTCCGGCGTGATGCAGGGCGAAATGCTCGAATTTCCCAACAACGTCTATGGTCTGGCACTGAACCTCGAGCGCGACTCCGTCGGCGCCGTGGTGCTGGGCGACTACGTTGGCGTTTCCGAAGGCGACCCGGTCAAAGCGACCGGCCGCATTCTCGAAGTCCCCGTCGGCCCCGAGCTGCGTGGCCGTGTGGTCAACGCGCTGGGTGTGCCCATCGACGGCAAGGGCCCGATCGACGCCAAGCTGACCGACGTTATCGAAAAGGTCGCGCCCGGCGTGATCTGGCGTAAGTCGGTGTCGCAGCCGCTGCAAACCGGTATCAAGGCTATCGACTCCATGGTGCCTATCGGCCGTGGCCAGCGCGAGCTGATCATCGGTGACCGTCAGACCGGCAAGACCGCTGTTGCCGTGGATGCCATCATCAACCAAAAGGGCAAGAACGTTACCTGCGTTTACGTCGCTATTGGTCAGAAGGCCTCGACGATCAACAACGTGGTGCGCAAGCTCGAAGAGCACGGCGCGCTGGAATACACCATCATCGTGGCCGCCGCCGCTTCCGATTCCGCCGCCATGCAATACCTGGCTGCCTACTCGGGCTGCACCATGGGCGAATACTTCCGCGATCGTGGCGAAGACGCGCTCATCATTTATGATGACCTGACCAAGCAAGCCTGGGCCTATCGCCAGGTCTCGCTGCTGCTGCGCCGCCCGCCCGGCCGCGAAGCCTACCCCGGCGACGTGTTCTACCTGCACTCCCGCCTGCTGGAACGTGCTGCTCGCGTCAGCGAAGAGTACGTCGAGAAGTTCACCAACGGCGAAGTGAAGGGTAAGACCGGTTCGCTGACCGCACTGCCTATCATCGAAACGCAAGCCGGCGACGTGTCCGCTTTCGTTCCGACCAACGTGATCTCGATCACCGACGGCCAGATCTTCCTGGAAACCGACCTGTTCAACGCTGGTATCCGTCCCGCCATCAACGCCGGTATCTCGGTGTCGCGCGTGGGTGGTGCTGCTCAGACCAAGGTCGTCAAGAAGCTGTCCGGCGGTATTCGTACCGACTTGGCTCAGTATCGTGAATTGGCCGCCTTCGCCCAGTTCGCCTCCGACCTCGACGACGCAACCCGTCGCCAGCTGGAGCGCGGCAAGCGCGTGGTGGAACTGCTCAAGCAGCCTCAGTACCAGCCGCTGCAGGTCTGGGAACTGGCCGTGACGCTGTTCACCGTCAACAACGGTTACCTGGATGACGTGGCCGTCGAGAAGGTTCTGTCGTTCGAGAAGGGCTTGAAGGATACCCTGAAGAGCAAGAACGCCAGCCTGATCGAAGCCATCGAGAACACCAAGGAACTGTCCAAGGAAGGCGAGGCCGAACTGGCTGCTGCGATCCAGGATTTCAAGAAGCACGGTGCTTTTTAAGGAATCTTGACAAGAGGCGGCGGGATGGCTGCTGAGCTGTCATCCCACCGCCCCGAGCCAGCCGGCCGCTGAAGGCCGGCGGTTGTCTCAACAGGAAAGCGCAATGCCCGGAATCAAGGAAATCCGAACCAAGATCAAGAGCGTGCAGAACACGCGCAAGATCACCAAGGCCATGGAAATGGTCGCCGCGTCCAAGATGCGCAAGGCGCAGGAACGGATGCGCGCCGGCCGTCCTTATGCCGACAAGGTCAGGGAAATCGCCTCGCACCTGATGCAGGCCAATCCTGAGTACAGCCATCCGTATCTGCATGAGCGCGACAGCGTGAAGGCGGTGGGTGTGGTTGTCATCACCACCGACAAAGGTTTGTGCGGCGGTCTGAATACGAACGTCATGCGCCTGGTGCTCAATCGCCTGCGTGAGTTCGAGGCTGCTGGCGTGAAGACGCAGTTCACGGCATTTGGCAACAAGGGCCTGGGCCTGCTGACGCGTCTGGACGTCAATCTGGTGTCGCAGGAAGTCCAGCTGGGCGATGCGCCTAACCTGGAGCGCCTCGTGGGCGCGTTGAAGGTGCAGTTCGACGATTTCATCGCCGGCCGTATCGACGCCGTCTATGTCGCCACCAACCGCTTCGTGAACACGATGCGTCAGGAACCTGTGTTTGAACGCCTGCTGCCGCTGCCTGGTCAGCTGGTGGATCCGTATCAGACGCGTGGTGAAGCAGCGGCTGAGGCTGCTGCGGTGAGCAAGGGCGAGTATGGCTGGGATTACATCTACGAGCCCGATGCCAAGAGCGTGATCGACGATCTGCTGCACCGCTACGTCGAAGGTCTGGTGTATCAGGCGGTCGCGGAGAACATGGCGTCCGAGCAGTCTGCCCGTATGGTAGCCATGAAGGCCGCGTCGGACAACGCCAAGAAGGTCATCGGTGATCTGCAGCTGGTCTATAACAAGACCCGTCAGGCCGCGATCACCAAGGAAATTTCGGAAATCGTGGGGGGCGCCGCCGCCGTCTGATGATGGCGCGGTATCCCGTCAAGAAAGTTATTATCAAGGAATCGACATGAGCAACGGTACCATCGTTCAGTGCATCGGCGCCGTGGTGGATATTCAGTTCCCCCGCGATCATATGCCCAAGGTCTATGACGCCCTGACACTGGCCGACGAAAGTGATTCGTTTGCCGAAAAAGGGCTGACGTTCGAAGTTCAACAACAGCTGGGCGACGGCGTCGTCCGCACCATCGCGCTGGGTTCCAGCGACGGTCTGCGCCGCGGCATGTCCGTGGCCAACACCGGCGCACCGATCTCGGTGCCCGTGGGTAACGGCACGCTGGGCCGCATCATGGATGTGCTGGGTCGCCCGATCGACGAAGCCGGCCCCATCGCCTGCGAAGAAAAGCGCGCCATTCACCAGAAGGCTCCCCGTTTCGACGAATTGTCGCCGTCGGTGGAACTGCTGGAAACCGGCATCAAGGTGATCGACCTGGTCTGCCCGTTCGCCAAGGGCGGCAAGGTGGGTCTGTTCGGTGGCGCCGGCGTGGGCAAGACCGTCAACATGATGGAACTCATCAACAACATCGCCAAGCAGCACAGCGGTCTGTCCGTGTTTGCCGGCGTGGGTGAGCGTACCCGTGAAGGCAACGACTTCTACCACGAAATGGAAGAGTCGAACGTTCTGGACAAGGTGGCCATGGTGTTCGGCCAGATGAACGAGCCTCCCGGCAACCGTCTGCGCGTGGCACTGACCGGTCTGACGATGGCCGAGAAGTTCCGTGACGAAGGCCGTGACATCCTGTTCTTCGTGGACAACATCTACCGCTACACCCTGGCCGGTACCGAAGTGTCCGCACTGCTGGGCCGTATGCCTTCCGCCGTGGGCTACCAGCCGACGCTGGCAGAAGAAATGGGCGTGCTGCAAGAGCGCATCACCTCCACCAAGACCGGCTCCATCACGTCCATCCAGGCCGTTTACGTGCCTGCCGATGACTTGACCGATCCGTCGCCTGCCACGACCTTCCAGCACTTGGACTCCACCGTTGTGCTGTCGCGTGACATCGCCTCGCTGGGTATCTACCCCGCCGTGGACCCGCTGGATTCCACCAGCCGCCAGCTCGACCCGCAAATCGTGGGCGAAGAGCACTACAAGGTGGCCCGTGGCGTGCAGCAAACCCTGCAACGCTACAAGGAACTGCGCGACATCATCGCCATTCTGGGCATGGACGAACTGTCGCCGGAAGACAAGCAGGCCGTGGCCCGCGCGCGTAAGATCCAGCGCTTCCTGTCGCAGCCTTTCCACGTGGCAGAAGTGTTCACCGGCTCGCCCGGCAAATACGTGCCGCTGTCGGAAACCATCCGTGGCTTCAAGATGATCGTCGAAGGCGAGTGCGATGCGCTGCCGGAACAGGCCTTCTACATGGTCGGTTCCATCGACGAGGCCTTCGAAAAGGCCAAGAAGCTGCAGTAAGGCTGGAACGGGCCTGTCGCCTTGCGTGGCAGGCCTTCATTCCCCGGCGCGGTGCGCCGGGGGTAATACCGGAGGCTATTCATGGCTACCATTCGTGTCGATGTCGTCAGTGCGGAAGCGTCCATTTTTTCCGGCGAAGCCTCGTTCGTGGCTGTGCCTGGAGAATCGGGCGAGCTGGGCATTCTGCCCGGCCACACCCCGCTGATTTCGCGCATTCGTCCCGGTACGGTGAAAATCGTGCATGCTGATGGCAAAGGCGAAGACTACATCTTCGTCGCCGGCGGCATTCTTGAAGTGCAGCCGGGCGCGGTAACCTTGCTGTCGGATACCGCGATCCGCGGTGCCGAGCTGGACGAAGCGAAGGCGCTCGAAGCCCGTAAGAAGGCCGAAGAGTCCCTGCGCAACGCCCAGGGCAAGGAAGAAATTGCCGTGGTCGAGGCTGAGCTGGCAATGCTGGCAGCCCAGGCCAGCGCGGCCCGCCGCCTGCGTGACCTGGGTGTGCGCTCCTCGTTCTGAGGCATCTCCGCCCTGGCAATGAACGACGGCCCTTCGGGGCCGTTTTTCATGGGCTGTTCTGTTTCGACGGCGGTGTCGCTGGCGCCGGATTTGTGGGGTCGTGTCCTGGCAGCGAACGCCTGGCGCAGCGGGTTTGGCAGGGCTGATACGCCTGTTTCAGAAAAGCAGGTGCAAAAAAGAAAAATTTGTTCTGCAACTGGTTCCGATTCTTGATTCTTGATTGACATATAAGGTGTACGCCCCGGATGTCGGGCGTGGTCACTGGATGTTTTCAATGCAATCAAGTTTTGCGGCTCGCGCCAGTCTGGGGCGCCTGAATGGCCTGGCGCTGGCTGTTGCCGCCTGCCTCGGGTGGATGGCGCCAGACCCTGCGGGGGTGCAGGCCCAGGAGCCTGTCGAGACCGCTGCCCGTACGGCGGGCACCATTACCGTCGATATTCCGGCAGGGCGCCTTAGCAACGTGCTGGAAAACTGGGCGAATCAGGCCGGTGTGCTGCTGTCGGCCGATTCACGTTTCCTGGCAGGCGTGAACAGCCCTGGATTGCGCGGCACCTATGGCGTCGAGCAGGGATTTGCTGCCTTGCTGGGCGGGCACGGCCTGGAAGTCCAACGTAACAGCCAGGGAATCTATGTGGTACGGCCGGCTCCGGGTAGCAAGGCAAGCGTGGCGGAACTGGATGCGGTGGAGGTGGCCGGCCAGTACAACAATGCGGACAAACCGTTCCAGACCGCCGGGTCGGCGCAATACATCAGCCGTGACCATATTGAGCGTTTCCGAGGGTCTTCCGTTGGCGACATGTTCCAGGGAACGCCAGGGGTGCTGGTTGCCGAAAACCGCAATTCTGGCGGCCTGGATGTGAATATCCGCGGGATGCAGGGGCAAGGCCGGGTGCCGGTGCTGATTGATGGCGCCCGCCAGGAAACCACGGTGTATCGGGGCTATGGCGGAGTCGTCTCGCGTAGCTATGTGGATCCGGATCTGATCGGCGGCGTGGACATCAGCAAAGGGCCGGTCATGACGGCCGATGGTGCGGGCGCCATCGGCGGCGTGGTCAGCATGCGTACCATCAACGCCAACGACATTCTGATGCCGGGCAAGACCACTGGTGTGCGCATGCGTGGCACCTTGCAGGGCAATAGCCGGTCGGCACCGGAAGCGGGCACGCCCGGCGGCCTCTATCTGGATGGCGTGACGGGGTATGTGACCGATTGCGCCAACCCCGCCTATTGTGAAGGGCGTGAACCGCCTGCGTCTTACGGTGGCGATGATCTGGGTGTCGGCGCCCCGAGCCTGTTTAACATGGGCAGCTGGTCCGGCAGTATTGCGGCCGCCGCGCGCTTCGAAAAAATTGACCTGGTGGCGGCCTATGCCCGCCGGCATCAAGGTAATTACTTCACCGGGAAGCACGGCCCTGTTCCGGAGGTGAATGTCAGCTACATCGAAAAACCGTTCTATACCGAAGTGTCGGCGGAACGGACGCATTCTGGTCGCTATCGTGCCCATGAAGAAGTTCTGAACAGCCAGAATATCAGCGAAAGCCTGCTGCTGAAGAGCAATATTCTCTTGCCCGGCGAGCAGGATCTGGAGCTGTCGTTCATGCGATACGACAGTGAATATGGCGAAATGATGCCGTCCCAGCTGGTGGGGTTTGACGCTATTCGCCAGACCAGCGGCAGCCATGTGACGGCCAATACGTTTGCGGCGCGCCATCACTGGGATCCCTCCGGCACCGATCTGGTGGACCTGCGCACCAATGTCTGGGCGACGCGCACCAAGAGCATGAACCGTTCATACTCGGACAACTGGGATAGCCTGGGCAGCTTCATCATTATCCCTACGCCGGAAAAATATAAGCGCTACGGCGGGGATATCAGCAACACCATGCGTTTCGATGCCTGGGGTGAGCACAACCTGTCGTTCGGCATGGCCGTGCAGCGCGAGGATGCGGACACTGAGCGTCCGTTGGATTCCAGGGGGAATCCTGCTGCCAATTCGTCGTACGGACGAGTGGCCGATCGCAGCGAATTCAGCTCTTTCATCAACTGGCAGTGGCAGCCTCATCCCACCGTCACCATGAATGCCGGCTTGCGCTATATGCGCGCGACGACGAATGATAAAAAAGCCATTGATGTCGCTGCGAATATCAAGCAATGCACCGATGTTGACAAGGACAGCGGTGATTGTGTCGCCTGGGAATATGTGCCCAATCCAGATTGCGTGGACAGCTCGGGATCTGGTACGTGCGATCCGAATTACATGAAAACCCGCAACAGTGGCACCGCGCCGGTATTCAGTCTGACCTGGGAACCGCTGCTCAATGGCTTGCAGTTCTACGGCCGCTATGCCGAAGGTCTGCGTATGCCCAGTTTGTTCGAGTCCAGCCAGGGCTGGTCGGTCAGCCCATCGGAAGATCGCCCGTTGAAGGCCGAACGAGCCATCAACCGTGAACTGGGGCTCAACTACCTGCGCAACGATGCCTTTCTTCCCGGGGATCGGTTGGGCATCAAGCTGGCACGGTTCAGCAATCGGACCAATGACTATCTGACACGGACCAGTCCGAACAGATGGGACAGTGATGCCGCAGCCTATTTCACCATGAGAAATATTGACAGTGTCTCGATCAAGGGCAGCGAGCTGATGGTCGAGTACGACATGGGGGTGGTTTACGGACAGGTTGGCGGGTCGTATTACGACGATGTCGAAGTATGTCATTACGGTAGTGGCCGCCGCGACCGCTGCAATGACTACGGTGTGAAAGATTCATATTTCAACAACATGATCCCGCCCAAGTGGCATGGCAGTGCCATTCTTGGTACCCGGTTGTTCAACCAGAAGCTGGATCTGGGTATGCGTGCCACTTTTGTCGGCAAGCGCAATCAGGCGCCGGATTACGACGATGTCACTGCCAACGGCCTGCTCTTCATCATTCCTTGGGAACGCTACACCTTGTTCGATGTGTATGCCTCATGGAAGCAGAGTGAGCACCTCACCGTTACCTTCAATATCGACAACCTGACAGATCGTTATTACTACGACGCGCTGGGCCTGGGCTATGTCCCGGCACCGGGGCGGACGGCCAGGTTGGGCGTCACTTTGCAGTATTGATACAGATCCTTTCCGGCGGCTGGAATATCCCCTCATTTGGTTGTTCTCCGATGTTCGGAGGGCTGTCGTGCGAGGAGGGGGCGGTGCCGGGTATTTTTTCATTTGGAGCAAATCCATGAAGCATTTACACAGATTGCTGGCATTGAGTTGCCTGTCTCTGTTGGCCGCATGCGGCGGCGGTGGCGGAGACGACGACAGGACGGAAGTTGAAAAGCCGAAAGCGGTTGCCGCCGCAGACCCTTTGACGGCCGAGTACAAGAGCACGTTTACACTGGATGGTTCGGGCAGCAGTTCTCCGCGCAATGGCGCGCTGAACTATGACTGGAGCCTCAAGGACAAGCCGGCGGGCAGCAAGGCGGCCCTGGTTGATGCCAAGGCGGCCAAGACGACGTTTGTGGCCGATGTCCCCGGCAGCTATGTGGCCGAATTGTTGGTCAATGACGGTATCGCGACCAGCGCAGCCAGCCAGGTGAAGATGACCGCCACCAACGTGGATCCCGTGGCGGTGCTGGAACCCTCCTCAAGCGTGCTGGTAGGCGCGCTGGTGGAACTGGATGGCAGTCATAGCGTTGCCCCGACCGGCGCCAAAGCGTCAGAACTGAAGTATCACTGGTCGCTGGATGAGCAGCCGTCTGGCAGCAGTGTCGAGCTGATAAACAGTACGCAAGCCAAGGCCAGTTTCCTGGCGCAGCTGAAAGGCGCATACAAGGTTTCACTGATCGTATCGTATGGCGACAGGCAATCTGAACCGGTGACGACGACGGTGCTGGTGGGTACGCACAATGTCAAACCGGTGGCCGACATTGGCGGTCCCTATGAGATCGAACGTGGCCAGACGGTCAAGCTGGATGGCAGCAAGAGCTACGATCCGGATGAGGGTCCTGATCCTCTGATGTATCGCTGGTCTTTTGTTGACCCCGCGCCCATGATCGTCAAGACCAATATGTTCCCGATGGGCAGCAAGCAGGACGTGGATACGGCGATCAAGGGGGCTGACCAGGCCGTTGCCACGTTCACTCCGGAAGCATCGGGTACATATTATGTGTACTTCTATGTGTTTGATGGCGTGTCCGTGAGTGATGTGCAGAGCACGACGATCACGGTGACCACGCCAGCCGATGCGCCCAAGCAAAAGCTGGTTGCCAGCCTGGATAGCGAGGCGGGCAGCCCTGTTTATTCTTTCTACAAACCCGTAGGAAGTAATGAGTGGGAACTGGGGTATTCCTATACTGTCTATGATTCCGGTTGGTTGTCCTGGGATCCGGATGCCAGGGGGGACAGTTTGTCCACCCACACCTTGGAGTGGGTGAGCGTACCTAATGGTTTCTCGCCGCCGGCGTGGACGGGGGCGGGGCGCTATCGCTTTACGCCTGACGTTGAAGGAACATACAAGATCAAGTACGCGGTCAAGAGTACCGGAGGTAATGTCAGCGATCCGATTGAATACTCGTGGAATATCAATACCGCACCATATTCCAATTACAGCATCAACGTGACTGCCGACTCGGAAACCTTGATGGTGGGCAAGGAAGCATGGTTTGACGCGAGCAAGACCTGGCGTGTGGGCGGACAGGAATTGACCTTCCATTGGCATGTGCTGGACAAGCCTAATGGCAGCAACGCATCCTTGAAATTTTCGAACGTCACGGTGGAAGGCAGCAGCGGCCAGCGGGTTGTGTTGAAAGATGCACGAGCAGGCCTGGTGACAGATAAGCCGGGTATTTATCGTGTGGTGGTCTATACCACCAACAAGATGGGCCATACCTCAGTGCTGGGCCATGCGATGGTTCTGGCCAAGAAGAGCAATAGTGCACCGGTCGTCGATCGCATTTTCCTGAATGGCGGAAATACTAACTTCGATTTCGCCTCCAATCGGAATTTCGATGCGGCCGATCAGCCCTATGTGATTGATCATGCAGCGAAAGCCACTGCAGATGGTACGGGTACCGCGTCGCTTGCCGCTAACTTCGGTAACATCGTCGATCCCGATGGCGACAGTTTTTACTATATGTGGTCCTTGACCCAACCGGAGGGCAGCAAACTGAGCGCGACGGCTGAAGCGCAGTATTTTGCGTTTGGCTGGCCGGAGGTCCCAGGTGCCTATGCCATCGACTTCTCGGTTAGCGACGGCATGGCGGTGGGCAATGCGGGTACCTACCGTTTCAATGTTGTTGAGCGCGAGAACTACCCGAGCCTGTTACTGGAAGACCTGCATTCCGTGTCGATCAATTATCAGGATCGGGAAGAAGTCTTTTTCGGCGGCCTGAAAGGCGAGCCGCAACCCAGGCAACGGACCTTCCCCTATCTGGCATGCAACAGGCGCTCCCTGAACACCGAGCTTGGCGAAAATGTGGTCAAGAACTACCGTTTGACCGCAGTGGGTGGGGATTACACTGTGCATCATCTCAGCGTCTCCCAGTCGCTGTCGCATCCTGACGGTTTCACGGGCAAGTTTGTCGGTCTGGAAGAAGGGCAAATCATCCGTAAAGGAAGCTCCGTGGAGTTTTCCTTGGTGCTGAATCAACGTATTGATAGCTACACCGTTACCGATGGGAATGGGCAGAAAATTGACGCCCGTAGTGGGATTGCCTTCCGCTTCGAGGTGGCAGAAAAGCCGGATTGGACATTTGAGTACCAGCCTCGCGTACCGACTGTGAATATCTTTGATACCAAGTGCACCAGCTAATCCGCTGAGCCAGCATCAGGTAAGTCAAAGTCATCAAAAAGGCTCCCGTCTCAGGAGGGGAGCCTTTTTAGTGTGATGGCGGTGGAAGCGGCTGGCGGGATGGATGGGACGGGGCTACCTGGCTTCCACCGATACCCACAGCGGCCACGGCCTTTCCACCTTGACTGGCAGGGTATGGGTCAGGACTTCCAGCGCGGCATCTGTGTCGTGCAAAGGGTAGATGCCGACCAACTTCAAATGGCGTAGCTCAGGTTCGCAGCGGATGATGCCGCGGCGGTAGCGGCTGAGTTCATTCAGGAATGTTTCCAGCGGCATGTCGTGGGCGATCAGCAGGCCACGGGCCCAGGCCGTGTCCCGGTTCTCGTTGACGGGCACGGCGCGCGCCGTGGGTTGATCGGGGATGAACCAGGTCTGCTCTCCGGCAGCAAGGACGACGGGCGGCAGGCCGGGTGTGAGGGAATCCAGCCTGACGGCGCCCTCAAACACAGCAACTTTCACGCTTTCCTGGTGGCGCTCGATGCTGAAGCGGGTACCCAGCGCCGTGATTCGCCCTGCCGGTACATCGACCACCAGGGGACGTTCCGCATCCTTCGCGGTTTGAATGAGGATACGGCCCTCGCCCATGATGATAAGCCGTAGTGTCGAGCTGTAGGCAATATCGACGTTGCTGCGGGTGTCCAGCCAGATCTGGCTGCCGTCAGGCAGGGTATTGTGGCTGATCTGCCCGAGTTTTGTTTGTAGATCCGATCCGGTGCCGGGCAGCAGCTTCCAGTGCAGCCCGCCCCAGGCCAGGCTGCCTGCGCCACCCAGCAGAAACAGGGTTTTGAGCGTTTTCCGCCGGTGGGATGGTGCTTGCAGCAGGGATTGGCGCAGTTCCGGCGCCTGGGCCGGTTCAAAGCGTTGCTGTGCCGCCGTCACCCAGCGCCAGGCCTGTTGATGGCGTGGATTGCTGGCAAGCCAGCGATCCAGCTCCGCCTGGCTGCGCTCGCCTTCGCGCAGACAGAAGAACCACTGACAGGCTTCGTTGATCGCCGCTGTGTCGGAAGGAGAGAGGCGGGGAGGGTTAGCCATGCATGTACTCGCGCAATGCTTCGGCAGCGGCGCAATGGGCCAGGGCCTGAACCAGATATTTTCTCACCATCCGATCGGAAACCTGCAGTTTGTGCGCGATTTCAGTGGTGGACTGGCCTTCCAGCTGCGCCAGCAGAAAGGCCTGCCTGACTCTGGCGGGCAGACTGTGCAGGAGCGCATCCAGTTCACAGAGCGTTTCCACTGCCATGGCCCGCTCTTCCGGGGACGGGGCGAAATTTTCTGGGCGTGAAGCCAGCGCATCCAGGTAGGCCTGCTCCAAGGCACGGCGTCGCAGGAAGTTCACCAGCAGGCCGCCTGCCACGGTTTTGAGGTAGGCGCGGGGTTCGCGTACGGTGCTGGCCTGGATGGTGCTGTCATCGGCAGCCAGCAAGCGCAGAAAGGCATCCTGAGCAAGATCGGCGGCATCGGCAGTGTTGCCGAGCTTGCGTTGCAGCCAGGTTCTCAGCCAGCCATGATGCGACTGATACATGGCAGCGAGGGCATCGTGCTGAGCGGAGCTTCCGGTAGGCATGATCGGCAATAGGGCAGTGGGCTGAGAACAGGAACAGGGACGGTTAAAAGGCCAACCATCCGCCGGGCGCGCCGCTGGGAAGAGCCTCCGGGCACTGCCTGCTGAGTCTGGCGAATGGATAAATTCAAGCAATGCCGCCAATAATAATTTGCATTATCGTCTATGGGGGCGTCTCAGGCAAATACTCAATGCGCTGTCGGCAATTGCGCATTGTTGGGCCGGACAGGGGCGCATAGGCTATGGCCTGTGACGATGACCGAATGGGACGAGCAATGGCATTGAGAGTCAGGGAGGGCGGCATGCTGATGCTGCCGGAGGATGCGCCATGGACGGCGGGTTGGCGCAAAGGGATGGCAGCGGCGCAGCCGCGCCTGGTGCTGCATGAGCTCGCCTTGTTGGCGGCGGTGCCGGCGGAGCGCACGCAGACAGGGGTGGCGGAGGCGCAGGTTTTCGGTGGGATGGAGAGGTCGGCGGTTCAGGCCTTGGACAGGCTGGGGCCGGCGCTGGGACGTTTTGATTTCTGCGTGCTGCCGGTGCGGCGGGCCTCGTTGTGCCGTGCGCGGATGATGCTGGCCTGGCGTGCGCATAACGGCAGCAAAGTGCCCTGGCTGGGGCTGCTGGAAGGCCTGACGGCACCAGCCATCCGGGATTTGCTGCGCTTGGGCCTGGATGATTTTGTTCTGTGCGAGGCCGATGCGGACGAAGTGCAGGCCAGGGTGGCACGCTTGCCCAGATTGGCGGGCAGGGAGGATGTCCGGGATGAGGATGAGACAGGGCGGCAGCAAGGCGGCCGTGCGGCGGATGCCTCGGGCGCCATGCCTTTGTTGTCATTGTGCGGCATCAGCTACGCCCATGTGCCGTTTCAGGAAGCCAAGCGGCAGGTACTGGGCCAGTTCGAACAGGAGTATCTGAATGGCGCCTTGCGGGCGGCAGGCGGCAATGTGGCTGCGGCAGCGCGTGCGGTTTGCAAGCATAGGCGTGCGTTCTGGTCCTTGATGCGCAAGCACGGCGTGGATGCCCGGCGCTACCGACCTGAACCGCTGTCCGTGGCACGGCGTCCGGGGGCGGCGGCTTGCCAGGGTTGAGTACAATGCCGGGTGTTTTGCCTTGCGCCGGCATGATGGGGCGCCCCTTCTTGATTGGACGGAATCCGACGTGACACAGACAACGACTTTCCCCGCTTTGCGCAATGATGTGTTCCTGCGGGCGTTGCGGCGCCAGCCGGTACCGTACACGCCAATCTGGCTGATGCGGCAGGCGGGGCGTTATTTGCCTGAGTACCGTGCCACGCGTGCGCGCGCTGGCTCGTTCCTGGCCTTGGCGCAGAACCCGGCGCTGGCCGCTGAGGTGACTTTGCAGCCGCTGGAACGCTACGAGTTCGATGCGGCCATTCTGTTCTCCGACATTCTCACCGTGCCGCATGCCATGGGCCTGGGCTTGCGTTTTACCGACGGCGAGGGGCCGCGTTTCGATTTTCCGATCCGGGATGAGGCCGATGTGAAGCGCCTGGCCGTGCCGGATATGGATAAGCTGCGCTATGTGTTTGACGCGGTGACCTTGATTCGTCACGAGCTGGATGGCAAGGCGCCCTTGATCGGTTTTGCCGGCAGCCCCTGGACGATTGCCTGTTACATGGTGGAGGGCGGTGGCAGCGATGATTACCAGCGCATCAAGACCATGCTGTATCAGCGTCCGGATCTGTTGCATGCCATCCTGCGCGTCAATGCCGAGGCAACCGCCGCTTATTTGAATGCGCAGATCGAAGCGGGCGCGCAAGCCGTGATGATTTTCGACAGCTGGGGCGGTGTGCTGGCCGATGGCCTCTACCAGGAGTTTTCCCTGGCCTATATCCAGCAGGTGCTGCAGGCGCTCAAGCGGGACAGGCCGGACGGGCGTGTGCCGGTGATCGTGTTCACCAAGGGTGGCGGCCTGTGGCTGGAAGCCATTGCGGCGTCGGGCTGCGATGCCGTCGGGGTCGATTGGACGGTGAATCTGGGCCAGGCTCGTCGCCGGGTACAGGATAGCGTGGCCTTGCAGGGCTGCATGGATCCCATGGCCTTGTTCGGCGGCGAGCAGGCGATACGCGCAGAGGCGCGCCGGGTGCTGGATGCCTATGGTCCTGTCGCCACGGGCGGGCATGTCTTCAATCTGGGGCATGGTATTTCGCGTCACACGCCAGTGGAGGCCGTCAGTGCACTGGTGGATGAAGTGCACACCTATAGCCGCCATTTGCACGCGGCCCAGGTATAAGGCCAGGGCAGGCTGCTGGGTATTGGCCGCTGGGCCGCTGGGCGGGCAGGCACGGTTGCGCCGGATGCCGCCGCTTCCGCTTCCGCTGGCGGTTGCGCACCGTGTGCGGGAGTGGGCCGATGCCGGCCGGGAGGGCTCGCGGCGGGCTGGCGGCCGGGGCAGGTACTGGACTTGTGCACAGCTTGTCCTGAGGGGCAGGGGCGTGATATAAGCGCATATTTTTTATTGTAATTTTTATATCTTATTGATTTATAAGATTAAATTTTCATTGCTGCACTTTGTTGATAGGTCTGGTGCGTATTTGTGCGTTCTTCTCATGAATGCCCTGCAGGCTTTTCCCCAAAGTTATCCACAGGCGCGCAAGGGGCTGAAACCCATGCCTGCCTTTGGGTTTAACGCAGTTATCCAGAAATGGCTTTAAGTTGGATGAGCATGGGCATGAGTCCGGACGGCAACGCAGAAACGGCAGTGGCGCAACCTTGCTGGGTGCGTGTGGTGCTGGATGTCCCGTTGCCCGGGCCGTTCGATTACCGTCATGACCGGCCGCTGGCGCCTGGCTTGCGGGTCATCGTGCCATTTGGCAAACGGCAGCTGATCGGTCTGGTCGTGGATAATCCGGCGGAACCGGCCTATGACCCGGCCCAGGTGCGGGAAATCGAGCAGGTGCTCGATGATTTGCCGCCCTTGCCGGATGATTGGTTTGCGCTGGCGCGTTTTGCAGCAGAGTATTATCAGCGGCCCCTGGGAGAGGTGGCCTTGCCCGCGTTGCCGGGGCCTTTGCGGCGACCGGCGGCCTATCAGGGCAGCCGCGCAGCGGGCGGGCCGGTGGCGCGCCTGGCCCGCCGCCGCAAGCGCGCGGCCAAAGGCCAGGTGGACGAAAGCCAGACGGACGAAGGGGGAGAGAACCCGGCGCTGCCAGGCGTGCATCCCCCCACCCTGAATGCCGCACAGCAGCAGGCTGTCGATACCATTGCGGCGCAGCCGGGCTTCAAGGCATTTTTGCTGCATGGCGTGACCGGCAGCGGCAAGACCGAGGTGTATCTGCATGCCGCCGCCGAGGTGCTGCGTGCCGGACGCCAGGTGCTGATGCTGGTGCCGGAAATCAATCTGACGCCGCAATTCGAACATGCCTTGCGCGCCCGCCTGGCGCCGTTGGTCGGGCCGGAGGCTGTCGCTGTGATGCATAGCGGATTGGCGGATGGCGAACGTCTGGACGCCTGGGTGAAGGCGGTGCATGGTACGGCGCGGGTACTGCTGGGCACCCGCATGGCGATTTTCGCGCCCATGCAGCAGCTGGGCCTGATCGTGGTGGACGAAGAGCATGATACTTCCTACAAGCAGCAGGACGGTTTGCGCTATTCCGCGCGGGATCTGGCAGTCTGGCGTGCCCATGCGCTGAATGTTCCGGTCGTGCTCGGGTCGGCGACGCCGGCGCTGGAAACCTGGCTGCATGCCCAGCGCGGCAGCTATCAACGCTTGAGCCTGCCGGCGCGCGCGCGGGCCAGCACTTTGCCGGCCATCCGCTTGGTGGACACGCGTCGGCTGGCCATGGAGGAGGGGCTGTCGCCGCATTTGCTGACGGCCATCGAAGAGCGTTTGGCGCGTGGCGAGCAATCCCTGGTATTCCTGAATCGGCGTGGCTATGCGCCGGTGTTGCATTGCGATGCCTGCGGCTGGGTCAGCCAGTGCCCGCGGTGTTCCGTGCATACCGTATTGCACCGGCGCATGCGCGGCGGGAATTATCTGCAGTGCCATCATTGCGGCTTTCAGGCGCCGGTGCCGCGCGCCTGCCCGGAATGTGGCGATCAGGACCTGCGGCCCATGGGACGTGGCACCCAGCGTGTCGAAGAGGCGCTGGCCGGGCGTTTTCCGGACGCCCGTATTCTGCGTATTGATGCTGACAGCACACGTCTGAAGGGCAGTGCGGAACGCATGTTCGATAGCGTGCGTGCTGGCGAGGTGGATATTCTGGTCGGTACGCAAATGGTGGCCAAGGGCCATGATTTTCCCCGCCTGACGCTGGTCGGTGTCCTCAATGCCGATGCCATGCTGTATTCCCAGGATTTCCGTGCGCCGGAACGGCTCTTTGCGCAGTTGATGCAGGTGTCGGGCCGCGCCGGGCGGCATGAGCGGCCAGGGGAGGTACTGATCCAGACCGGCTATCCGGATCAGGAGATTTATCAGGCGGTGTTGCGCCATGATTACGAAGGCTTTGCCCGCTATTCGCTGGAGGAGCGCGAAGTGGCCGGGCTGCCGCCTTTCCTGCATCAGGCGCTGTTGGCGACCGAAGCCCGGGAGCTGGCCCAGGCCCTGGATTTTCTGGCCCAGGCGCGGGCGCTGGCCAGCCAGGTGATGGCGGATTGCGGGATGGCGCCCGATAGCGTGACCCTTTATGACCCGGTGCCGTTGCGCGTGGTGAAAGTGGCGCATATGGAGCGGGCCCAATTATTGCTGGAAAGCGCGCATCGTCCGTCCTTGCAGTTTTTCCTGCGTCACTGGGTGCCTGGCCTGCAAGGCTTGGGCCGCCTGCGCTGGCAGCTGGAAGTCGATCCGCTAGACATTTGAGTCTCTGGCTGCAGCCTGGGCAATGCTATTCTGCTAGCCTCGCGTTGCGAGTCAGCCTGGGCCCGTCCTGCATATTGCGCTAGGCCGCTCGGGAACCGGTGGTGCCGCTGATGCGGTGGCGTTGTATTGCGGCCGGGCCGCGCCAGGGGGGCTTTTTCTCGTTGGCGACGCCTGCTGAAGGCGCAGCGCAGGGGCGTTTTTTGTCATGGAAGCCAAGATGTCTAACGAGGCCGTGGCCGGGCTGAACCCGGCGCAGCGAGAGGCCGTGCTGTACCTGGATGGGCCGTGTCTGGTGATTGCCGGTGCCGGGTCGGGTAAGACGCGCGTCATTACCCAGAAGATTGCCTATCTGCTGCGCGACTGCGAGTATTCCGCAAAGCATGTGGTGGCCCTGACCTTCACCAACAAGGCCGCCAGGGAAATGGCGGAGCGCGTGGCCGGGTTGGTCGATAAGCGCCTGTCGCGCGGGCTGACGGTCAGCACTTTTCATTCGCTGGGCATGCGTATCCTGCGTGAAGAAGCGCGTCATGCCGGTCTCAAGCCGCAGTTCTCGATCCTGGATTCCGATGATGCATTGGCCATCATCCAGGAATTGCTGGATACCACCGACAAAGGCCGTTTGCGTTCGGTGCAATCGACGATTTCGCTGTGGAAGAATGCCTTGCTGGATCCGGATGGCGCGGCGGCGGCGGCGAAGACGCCGGATGATGTCGAGGCGGCTCAGGTGTACCGCAGCTATGACGCAACCCTGCGCGCGTACCAGTCCGTTGATTTTGACGATCTGATCCGTATTCCGGCCCTCTTGTTCGAGCGGAATGAGGAAGTGCGGCGGCGTTGGCAGTCGCGGGTACGTTATCTGCTGGTCGATGAATATCAGGATACCAATGAATGCCAATACCGTCTGGTACGCTGGCTGACGGGAGATCGCGCACGTTTTACGGCGGTCGGAGACGATGACCAGGCCATTTATGCCTGGCGCGGTGCGACGCTGGAAAACCTGGCGCGCCTGACAACGGACTATCCGGGCATGAAGGTCATCAAGCTGGAGCAGAACTATCGTTCCGTGCGCCGCATCCTGCATGCCGCAAACCAGGTCATTGAACGCAACCCCAAGCTGTTTGAAAAGAAGCTGTGGTCAGAGTTGGGCGAAGGTGAGCCGATTACCGTGACCGCCTATGGCGATGAAGCGGTTGAGGCGGAGTCCATCGCCATGAAGATTTCAGCGGCACGGTTTGAACGGCAGGCCGCCTGGCGTGATTTTGCCATTCTGTATCGCAGCAATCACCAGTCACGCATCCTGGAGCAGGCCTTGCGCAATCTGCGCATCCCCTACACGATTTCCGGCGGGCAGAGTTTTTTCGATAAGGCGGAGGTGCGCGATATCCTCGCGTATCTGCGCATCCTGGCCAATGAGGAAGATGATCCGGCATTCATCCGTGCTGCGACCACGCCCAAGCGCGGTATCGGGCAGGCCACCTTGCAGGTATTGGGCGAACATGCGGCGGCGCGGGGCATCGCGCTGGCGCGGGCGGTGCCGGAAAGCGGCGTGGCGGCCAAGCTGGCAGCGCGCCAGTATGAGCCGCTGAAGGTGTTCGGGGATTTCCTGGAGCGCCTGCGGCGCCGTTCCGTCCGGGATGATGCAACGGGCATGCCCGCTGCGCCTGCGTCCGAGTTGCTCGACGAACTGCTGGGCGCTATTCAATACGAGCGTTATCTGTTCGATACCTGGGATGAGCGCCCGGCGCAGACGCGCTGGATGAATGTGCTGGAGCTGGTGGATTGGCTCAAGCGCAAGGCCGATGACGACGGGCTAAGTCTGCATGAACTGGTGCAGCGTGTGGCGTTGATCACCATGCTGGATCGCCAGGAGGACGAGGAAGAGCCAGATGCCGTGAAGCTATCCACGCTGCATGCGTCCAAAGGGCTGGAGTATCCCCATGTGTACATGGCCGGTGCGGAAGAAGGGTTGTTGCCGCACTGGGGGCGTGATGACGAGGATGGCGATCCTTCGCAGGCGGCGGAGTCGCTGGCGGCACGTATCGAGGAAGAGCGCCGGTTGATGTATGTCGGCATCACCCGGGCGCAACGGACGTTGTCGATCAGCTGGTGCCGCAAACGCCGCCGCGCACGGGAAGATTTGGTGCGCGAGCCGTCACGCTTCATTGAGGAAATGGGGCTGGATGCGCCAGGCATGGGGTTGCCGGATGAGGATGCCGCCCTGTCGCCGCGCGCGCGGCTGGATATGTTGAAGGCTTTGCTGCAAAAGAAAGATTAAGAATGTGCCTGTGTCCCCGGCGCCACGCAGGCTTGCGGGCTGCCGGGGCGGGGGTCGCAGGGCAGACGCATGGTGGCCGGGCTGCCATCCGCTTGTGTGCCCTGGGCGATCTGACAGGCCTGAGTCAAGGATGAACCATGAACGCTATTCTGATAGTTGATAAACGTGCCGACCATTATGCGGAATTGATCGCCAGCGCCTTGCCAGAGGCTCGCTTGTCCGTTTTTTCTTCGCCAGACGATGCCGGGTTGGAGCAGGCCGCGGCGGTGGCGCCAATCTGGCTGGCCAGTGCCAGCTACGCTGCGCGGGTGTTGGCGCGCAGCCCGGCGACGCCCGCATGGCTGCAAACCACTTCCGCCGGGGTGGAGCCTTTGTTTGCTCCGGGTTTGCCGCGTCCCCAGCGTGCCAGCCGTGCCGTAGGCGTGTTCGGGCAGCTCATGGCCGAATATGTCCTGACGTATCTGCTGGCCTGGCGCCGCCATGTATTTGCCTGGGCGCAGGCGCAGCGTCAGGGCGTCTGGGAAGGGCCGGAGCCGGGCAGCCTGCAGGGGCTGCGTATCGTGATCGCCGGTGCGGGTGTCATCGGCCAGGAAGTGGCGGGCTTGCTGGCGCCCTTTGGGGGGTCGGTGCGTGGGGTGGCACGCCAGGCCAGGCCGATTGCGGGTTTTGAGCAGGTTTATGCGCAGGCGGATCTGCTGGAAGCGGCAGGCTGGGCCGATGTCGTGGTCAATGTGTTGCCGGAAACACCGGAGACGCGGGACATTTTCGATGCCCGTTTCTTTGCCGCTATGCCGGCCGGTGGCCTGTTCATCAATGCGGGACGAGGGACGGCGGTGCAGGATGGGGATCTGGTGCATGCCCTGGAAAGCGGCCATTTGGGCGCCGCAGCGATTGATGTGTGCCGGATAGAACCCCTGCCGGATACGCATGCATTCTGGCGAACACCAGGGTTGTGGCTGACGGGCCACAGCGCGGCACCTACGCTGCCTGCCCTGCTGACCCCGCTGTTCCTGGAGAATTTGCAGCGCTGGCAGCGCGGTGAGGCGCTGCGCGGCGAGTTGCATTTCGAACGCGGCTATTGAACGGTCGCCTGGGCCCGGCCGAATGTCGTGCTGGGCGCCAGCCTGCTGTGCGGCCGGCCGTGATGGCAAACAGCGGCCGGGTTTGCGTCACCCTGGTGCGTGCATGACAGGGGGGGCAGCCGGACTCGGCTGACGGGAGGCCTCCTGTTATTCCCTGATGCAGCATTTCGCTGATTTGTATTATGATAATTCGATTACAAGGATGCGTATCCCGTGACGAGTCAGACTTCCTCTTTTTGCCGCGCCGTCTGTGATGGCGTCACACAGTTTGTGGCCCTGGATTGGGGCACCAGTTCTTTGCGTGCCTATTTGTTGTCGGCGTCGGGCGCCATCCTGGATGTCAGGGGCAATGATTGGGGCATCATGGCCTTGCCCGGCAGCGGGGATGATGCCGCCAGCCGTGCGGCGCGCTTTTCCCAGGCGTTCTGGCAGATTGCCGGGGATTGGCTGGCACAGCCCAATACCTCGCGTCATGTCGTGGCCTGCGGCATGGTCGGCAGCGCCCAGGGTTGGCGCGAGGCTGCCTATATTTCCCTGCCTGCAAGCACCGAAGGTCTGGCGGGCAGCATGGTGAGCGTTGATGCCGGCAATGGCGTGCAAGTGCATATCGCGCCTGGGTTGATCGAACATGGCGAATTGCCCAATGTGATGCGCGGTGAGGAAACACAGATTGCCGGCGTGTTGTCGCACCTGGAGCATGCTGGCCTGGGGACTGGCGGGCGCTGGCTGATCGGCTTGCCGGGGACGCATAGCAAATGGGTGCAGGTCGAAGATGGCGTCATCGTGCATTTCGATACCTTCATGACGGGCGAGATGTTTGCGCTGCTGTCGCGCCACAGCGTGCTGGGCCGCTCCATGGCCGAGCAAGGGCTGGCGGCTGGCGACCCTGCGGCCCGGCAGGCGTTCGAGCGCGGCATCCGCAATGCGGCCTCGCTGCATGGCGACCGCGGCCTGTTATCTACGATTTTCAGCAGCCGCACACTGGGCCTGACGCAAGCGCTGTCTGGCGCGGAACAGATCGACTATCTCTCTGGACTGCTGATCGGGCATGAAATCCGTGGCCTGCTCGCGGGTCTGTCCGAGGCGTGGCGGACGGCGCGGGTCGCCGTGGTCGGGCGTGCGCATTTGTGCCAGCGTTACCGCCAGGCCATGCTCGTCAATGGGTTGGATGCCATTTCAGTGGATGAGGACGCGACGGTACGCGGGCTGTGGGCCTTGATCAGTGCCCAGGAACAACACGCGGGCTGAGACGCAGCGGGGGCAGGGGAAATGCCTTCGGACAGCAAAAACCGTTGCCGGGGCCGGTGTCGGCCCGGCGCGCAGGGAGAGTGCCGGCCGGCTGCGGCCGGCGGTATCAACAGGAATCAGAAATAGCCATGAATCACGAATTGTCAGCCCATTTCAAGCAAACCTTGTCCGAAACCGGCATGGTCGCCATTCTGCGCGGGGTACGCCCTGACGAAGTGCTTGCCATCGGTGAGGCGCTGTATGCCGCGGGTTTTCGCCTGATCGAAGTGCCGCTGAATTCGCCGGAGCCGCTGGAAAGCATCCGGCGCCTGCTGGCGGTTTTGCCGCAGGATGCGATCATCGGCGCGGGAACGGTCATGAGCCCGGCGGCCGTGCAGGAGGTTTATGACGCGGGCGGACGTCTGGTAGTGATGCCGCATGCGGATCTGGCCGTGGTGCGTGCTGCCCATGCGGCCGGCATGGTCGTGACGCCGGGCGTGGCCACGCCCACGGAAGCCTTTGCCGCGCTGGATGCGGGGGCGGATGGCCTCAAGGCCTTCCCGGCCGAAGCTATGCCGCCGGTGGTGATCAAGGCCTGGCGCGCCGTGGTGCCGAAATCGGTGCCGCTGCTGCCCGTGGGAGGCATCAAACCGCAAAGCATGCAGGCTTATCTGGAAGCCGGCGCCTCGGGCTTCGGGCTGGGTTCAGCGCTGTACCGGGCGGGTGACGACGCGGCAACGGTGGGTCGCAACGCGGCCGCGTTCATGTCGTCCTGGCGCGCCTTGCGCCAAGACGCTTGAGGCGCCTGAGGCGTACGCAACAAGCCTTATCTTTTTGATGGCCGCTGCCTGCTTGCGCAAGCGGCCCATTCCTTTTTAGGCCTGCCCGTTAGGGCACCTGACGGCAGGATGTACGATGAAAATTACCCGTTTGACCACCTATCTGGTACCGCCGCGCTGGTTGTTCCTGAAGATTGAAACCGACACCGGCATCGTGGGCTGGGGCGAGCCCGTGCTGGAAGGCAAGGCGGCCAGCGTCGCGGCCGTGGTCGAGGAAATGGCCGACTACCTGATCGGTCGCGACCCGCGCACGATCGAGGACCACTGGAACGTGCTGTACCGTGGCGGTTTCTACCGTGGCGGCGGCCTGCACATGAGCGCGCTGGCCGGGATCGACCAGGCACTCTGGGACATCAAGGGCAAGGCGCTCGGCGTGCCCGTGGCTGACCTGCTGGGCGGCCCGGTACGCCACAGCATCAAGGTGTATTCCTGGATCGGTGGCGATCGCCCCGCTGATACGGCGCGTGCAGCGCAGGAAGCCGTGGCGCGCGGTTTCCAGGCCGTCAAGATGAACGGCACCGAGGAAATGCAGTACATCGACAGCTTCGACAAGGTCACGGCCGCGCTGGCCAACGTGGCTGCCGTGCGCGAAGCCGTCGGCCCCAATGTGGGTATCGGCGTGGACTTCCATGGCCGCGTGCACAAGCCTATGGCGAAGGTGCTGATGCGCGAGCTGGCGCCCTACAACCTGATGTTCATCGAAGAGCCCGTGCTGTCGGAGCACTACGAAGCCCTGAAGGAACTGGCGCCGCATGCCAGCGCGCCGATCGCCCTGGGCGAACGCCTGTACTCGCGTTGGGATTTCAAGCACATCCTGAGCCAGGGCTATGTGGATATCGTCCAGCCCGATGCTTCTCATGCCGGCGGTATCACGGAATGCCGCAAGATCGCTGCCATGGCGGAAGCCTATGACGTCGGGCTGGCGCTGCATTGCCCGTTGGGGCCCATCGCGCTGGCGGCCTGCTTGCAGATAGATGCGGTGTCATACAATGCGTTCATCCAGGAACAGAGCCTGGGAATCCATTACAACGCCAGCAATGATTTGCTGGACTATGTCAGCAACCCGGAGGCGTTTGCCTACGAGGATGGCTACGTCAGGATTCCGCAGGGGCCTGGCCTGGGAATTGAAGTGAACGAGGATTATGTCGCTGAGCGTGCCAAGGTGGGCCATCGCTGGCGTAACCCTGTGTGGCGTCATCGGGACGGTAGCGTAGCGGAGTGGTAGGGCTTGGCAACATATTCGGGTCGTAGCCTGCATGGGCAGGTGGTTCATGAGCTGGGAAGGCGCATTGCGGCAGGCCGCTACGCGCCGGGCACAGCCTTGCCCAGCGAAGAGGAACTGTCCCTGGAGCTGAGCGTCAGCCGGACGGCGCTGCGCGAGGCGACCAAAGTGCTGGTGGCCAAGGGCCTGCTGGACGTCAAGCCCAGGCTGGGCATGCGCGTGCGTCCGCTGGACACCTGGAACCTGCTGGATCCGGATATCCTGGCCTGGCGTGCAGCGGCCGGTCTCAGTCTTGAGTTCCTGCGGCAGTTGGCGGAAGTCCGAGAAGTGCTGGAACCGGGCGTGGCGGCCTTGGCGGCGCGCAAGCGGACTCCGGAGCAGTTGCAGCGGATCGAGCATGCCTATGCCTTGATGGAAAGCGCCAAGGATCAGCACGCCTGGGTGGAGGCCGACCTGGCTTTTCATCGGGCTGTGCTGGCGGCCGGTGGCAATGCCATGCTCAATACCCTGGTGTCCCTGATCGAAATGGTGCTGGAAGGCGTGCTGGTGCTGAACGCCGAACACGCTTCCAGTTTCAATCTGTCCTTGCCTGAGCATGGACGGGTATGTGTGGCTATCGCCAGGCAGGATGAAGTGGCGGCGCATGCCGCCATGCTCGGCATGCTGGTGGATGCACGCAAGCGCTTGCCCGATGGGCGGGCGCCGCGTTAATAGTACCGACGCAGCGCAGGTCGGTCGGAGGGGGGGGCGGGTAAATTCGGAGAAGTCTGCCGGGCCTTAGCCCCAAGTTAATTGTATGATGATAATTTTATATCTCTAATGGCTGCGGGGCACCCGGCGCTTAGACCGGAAACCAGAGTGCTCTCGACTGGAGGAAACATGAAGCAAGGCATTATCCGATTGGCTGGCGCGATGGTCGCGGCAGCAATGTTTGCAGGCGCTGCCCAGGCGGCGGAATATCCGACACGTTCTATCGAACTGGTGGTGCCAACGGCCGCTGGCGGTGGTACCGATGCGGTGGCGCGCGCGTTCGCCGAAGCCATTAAACCGCATCTGGGCCAGGCCATGGGCGTGGTGAACAAGCCGGGTGGCGGTACGGCCATCGGGACGGCGGATGTCGCCAAGGCGCGTCCCAATGGTTACAAGCTCGGGATGGTCGTGGTGGAAATGGCCATTCTGCCCAGTCTGGGCCTGGCACCGTTCAAAACCAGTGATTTCACGCCCATCGCGCGTATCAATGCCGACCCGGCTGCGGTAACGGTGCGGGCCGATGCGCCCTGGCAGACCCTGGAAGAATTCAATGAGTACGTGAAACAGAACCCTGGCAAGGTTCGTGTCGGCAATGCAGGAACCGGTTCGATCTGGCACCTGGCAGCCATTGCCTACGAGCAGAAGCTGGGCAGCAAGTTCAACCACGTGCCTTATGATGGCGCCGCGCCCGCCGTGACGGCCTTGCTGGGCGACCATATCGAAGCGGTGACCGTGAGCCCGGCGGAAGTCGCCACCCATGTCTCTTCCGGTACGCTGCGTACCCTGGGCGTCATGGCGGATGAACGCGCCCGTGGTTTCGAGGAAGTGCCGACCTTGAAGGAAAAGGGCATCGACCTGTCCATCGGAACCTGGCGTGCGCTGGTGGGCCCCAAGGGCCTGCCGCCGGCCGTGGTCGAAAAACTGCGCGTGGCCTCTCGCCAGGCAGCAGAAGAACCGGCTTTCATCGAGGTGCTGGAACGCCTGAACCTCGGGCGCGTGTTTGATGATGCCGACGCCTTCCAGGCCAGTCTGACCCAGGAAGAAGCGACCTTCAAGGCATTGATCGACGAGTTAGGACTGCGTCGCTGAGCGCCAACAGCTAGGGGAAGCGCCCGTTGCATATGCCGGGCGCTTTTTGCCGTCATGCCGCCGCTATGGTGTAGTGGGCAGAGGCCTGGGCTGACAGGTATCTGCAGGCAGAGAATATTGAGTCCCTGTCAGGATAATCATCGTGTTTATAAAAGATAAAGCCAGCGCACTGGTGGGCGTGCTGTCCATGGGAGGCGGCCTGGCGGCTGTCGTGGTTGCACGGGGGTTCCCGCCCAGTCTGACCGATACCGATATTGGCCCGAGCGTGTTTCCGATGGCCTATGGTGTGGTCTTGGCGCTGCTGGGACTGCTCTTGCTCATCACCAGCCTGCGCAGCCGGGTGCTGCCTGCGCCTGTGGCCAATCCTGCTGCTGTGGTGCAGGAAGCTTTGCAAGAAGCGGCGGACAGTGCGGACCCGGAACACGCTCCGGTGCATTTTGGCCGTCTGGCGTTGGGCTTGATCGGCGCCGCGCTGTATATCGCTGCCATTGTTTATGCGGGATTTGCGCTGTCCACCGTCCTTTACCTGTGGTTGATGATCTCCCTGCTCAAAGGGCCGGGTGCCATGTGGCGCTTTTCCACCATCGCGCTGGCTGTGCTGGTCGGGCTGGTGGTGTATGGCGTATTCGTCGAACTGCTGCAGGTACCGCTGCCTGCCGGCGAGTGGTTCCTGGGCGACGAGTGAAGCACGGAGTAGGGAAGAATGGATAATCTGATGTCGCTTTTGCAAGGCGCGCAAAGCCTTGCTATGCAGTGGGACGCCATGGTGCTGGCGATTGCCGGCGTGGCGCTGGGCATTCTGGTCGGCGCCTTGCCCGGCCTGTCGGTCACCATGGGGGTAGCCATCATGCTGCCGTTCACCTATGGCATGGAACCGCTGCATGGTTTGCTGCTGTTGTCCGGGATTTTCTTCGGCGGGGTGTATGGCGGTTCTATCACGGCCATTCTGCTGCGTATTCCGGGTACGCCGGCGGCCGCCGCCACGGCCTTGGACGGCTATGCCATGACACGCCGCGGCGAGGCAGGCCAGGCCCTGGGGGTGGCGGTATTTTCTTCCGTGACCGGGGGCATCATCAGCGTGCTGGTGCTGATCTTCCTGGCGCCCTTGCTGGCCAATTTTGCGCTGCGCTTCAGCGCTGCCGAATCGTTCGCGCTGGCCGTGTTCGGCCTGAGCATTATTTCCAGCGTGTCTGGCGGGTCGGTGCTCAAGGGGCTGCTGGCCGGGTTTGCCGGGCTGCTGCTGGCGACAGTCGGCATGGATCCGCTGGTGGGCCTGCCGCGTTTCACCGGAGGGATGTCCGAACTGTACTCGGTGCCGTTCATTCCCATCATGATCGGTTTGTTCGCAGCGGCGGAAGCCTTCAAGATGCTGTCGGAAAGCAGCAAAGCCAGCGAAGTGAAAACCGTGATCGGGCGTATTCTTCCGACCCGGGAAAACTGCCGCAAGGTCTGGGGCACGATTTTGCGTTCCAGCGGCCTGGGGACGGCCATCGGTATCATTCCGGGGGCAGGGGCGGATATCGCGGCCTTTGTTTCCTACGGGGAAGCGCGCCGTTTCAACAAGCATCCTGAAAAGTTCGGCAAAGGGGCCGTGGAAGGGGTGGCGGCTGCCGAGGCGGGCGCCAATGGCTGCACCGGCGGCGCCATGCTGCCCATGCTGACGCTGGGCATTCCTGGCGATGCCGTGACGGCGATCATGCTGGGGGCGTTGACTTTGCAGGGCATGCAGCCCGGACCGCGGTTGTTCCAGGAGCACGGCGATCTGGTCTATACCTTGTTTGCCGGCTTGCTGTTCTGCTATGTGATGCTGCTGGTGGTGGCGTTGATGTCCATGCGCTTCGTGGCACGCATCGTACAGATCCCCAAGCAAATCCTGATGCCGCTGATCATGGTGCTGGCGGTGGCTGGCGCCTATGCGATCGGCAACAGCCTGTTCGATGTCGGCATCATGATGGTGGCCGGCGTGGTTGGCTACCTGATGATCAAGGCCTCGATTCCGGTGTCGCCTATGGTGCTGGGGCTGGTGCTGGGCCCCATGGCGGAAAGCAATTTCCGCCGTGCGCTGGCCTTGTCCGAAGGCAGCTACGGCTTTTTGTATGAGCGCCCGATCACCTTGGGCCTGCTCAGCCTGGCCGTCGTGACAGTGCTGGCACCCCTGTTCAGCGCCTGGCGCAAGCGCCGCGCGGCACGCAAGACGGCGGCGCAGTCCTGATACACGCAGGCATGGCGCCGCCCGGCGCGGTACCATGCCGTTGAAGAAAAATTGAGGAGACAGAGAGATGGAACAGGTGCATGTCCTGCAGGTGGCCTATGTGCCGCATTTCCTGGAAGACCAGATGCGGCGTCATTTCCAGGTACATCGGGCCAGCGAGGATGCCGCGCCGGGATCGCTGGGTGAAGTCGCTGCCCAGGTTCGCATTCTGGTAGCCAATGGCGAATCCAAGATCCGTGCATCATTGCTGGAGCAACTGCCCGCGCTGGAGCTGATTGTGGTGTTTGGCGTCGGCTACGATGGCGTGGATGTGGCGGCTGCCCGGGCGCGAGGCATTGCCGTGACCCATACCCCGGATGTCCTGACCGACGATGTGGCCGATATGGCATTCGCCTTGCTGCTGGCGCAGGCTCGCCGGGTCGTGGAAGCAGACGCTTTCGTGCGCGCCCGGCGTTGGCAGGAAGGGCCGTTCTCCTGGTCGTTCCGGGTATCTGGGCAGAAGCTGGGCGTGGTCGGCATGGGGCGGATCGGCCGAGCGGTGGCGGCGCGGGCGGCGGCCTTCTCCATGGAGGTGAGCTATACGGCGCGGCGTCAGGCAGCGGATGTCAGCTGGCGGTATGAGCCGTCCCTGGTGGCCTTGGCCCGCGAGGTCGATTTTCTGGTGGTATGCACCTATGGCGGCGCCAGCACGCAAGGGCTGATCAGCGCCGAAGTGTTGGATGCGCTGGGCCCGGATGGCCGCCTGATCAATATTGCACGGGGTTCGGTGGTGGATGAAACCGCCCTGATCGCCGCCTTGCAGCAGGGCCGCCTGGGTGGGGCGGCGCTGGATGTGTATGCGCATGAGCCCAACGTGCCGGAAGCGCTGTGCGCCCTGCCGAACGTGGTATTGACCCCGCATTCGGCCAGCGCCACCACGCAGACCCGCAAGGCCATGAGCGACCTGGTGTTTGCCAATATGCAGGCACACCTGGAAGGCCGGCCGCTGCCGACACCGGTACCGGATTAAGCCGCAGCCCCCGTATTCGTACCGCAGGGGTAGCGGTACGCGTCAGCCCGAAGCCGCAGCCGCTGCTGCGGCTTTGTCGCGCTGGCGCCCGGGTGGCGGGCCGCTGCTCTGCGCTGTTACGCAGGTTGTTCGGCCGGGAATTTGCGGCTGCCAGGCCGAGCCATAGAAGACGGCAATCAGCGCGATAGCCAGCCTCTATGCCGCCTTTCCGTCCCTGGTAGGCGCCGGGCCAGTCGCTGTGCGCCTGAGCGCCCGATACCGGTTTTATTATTTCCATAAAGAATAAGTAATAATAAATTCTGTATATCCTGGTTTTAAGAAGCCGTGGTTAGATAGCACCCATGCCAAGCCCTGCGGGTTTTCCCCAGTGAGCTCGTGGCGCTACTTTGGAGCAGATTGAGATGAAGAAGACTTTGAAAGCCGTGGCTGCGCTGTCTCTGGCCCTGGTTGCCGGCCTGGCGCATGCGGATCGCCTCGATGACATCAAGAAGGCTGGTGTCCTGAAGGTCGCCGCATTTGACAGCAACCCGCCGTTCGGCTTCGTGGATGAAAAAAGCCGCCAGATTTCCGGCCTGGATGTGGATTTCGGCAAGGCCTTCGCTGACAAGCTTGGGGTGAAACTGGAAATCGTGCCGACCAATCCGGCCAATCGCGTGCCGCTGCTGACGTCCAATAAGGTCGATCTGGTCCTGGCCAACTTCACCATCACGGACGAGCGTGCCAAGCAAGTGGATTTCAGTATCCCCTATTTTGCTTCGGGCACCCAGTTCATCGCCCGCAAAGGTACGCTGACCTCGCCTGAACAGCTGAATTCTCTGCGTGTCGGTGTGGACAAGGGCACGGTCAATGAAATCGTGCTGCGCGAAAAGTTCCCGGGCGCCACCATCGTGGCCTATGACGATACGCCGTTTGCCTTTACCGCGCTGCGCAACGGTAACGTGCAGGCCATTACCCAGGACGGCCCGAAGCTGATCGGCTTGCTGGCCAATGTGCCGGACAAGGAAACCTGGGAAATTCCGGCATTCGCCATTTCCAGCGACCTGATCGGTGTGGGTATCCCCAAGGGTGAAGAGCGCCTGAAGGCTTTCGTCGATGAAACTCTGGTGGAACTGGAGCAAGGCGGCAAGGCCCAGGAAATCTATGATGCCTGGTTCGGCCCGGATACCAAGACGCCGCTGACCCGCATCTATCGCATTGGCGACAAGCAGCCCTGATTGCTGGCATTGCAGCGAACAGGCCGGCCAGGTTCATGAATCCACCTGGCGGCTGATCCCAGGCCCGGACGGTGTTTCCAGACCGTCCGGGCCTGTCGCGATTGTGCCGCAGCCAGGCGAACCCAGCCGGTACAATCCCGTGCGGGCGCATGGCGCGCCTGCACCTTGCGCGGTTTTCTTTTGGCCCGCTGCCGTGACTGGCGGCAGGGCCGCCTGATTTTTCATTGCCCATGTTTGCAGACTGGCTTGCGCCCAAATATCTCGATTGGCTCTTTGAGGGCTTCAAGGTCACCTTGCTGCTATCCGTACTGGCCTGCGTTGCAGCGACGGTGCTGGGGGCTGTCCTGTGCCTGGCGCGTTATTCGCGCTGGCGGGCCGTGAGGTTGCCGGTTTCGCTGGGCTTGAGCTTTTTTCGCAATACACCGCTGCTGGTACAGCTGTTCTTCTGGTATTTCGGCGTGTCGGCGCTGCTGCCGCAATCCTGGATGCTATGGCTCAATAGCGTGCATCGCCTGGAATTCGGCGTTTTCGGCGTGCAATGGCCTAGCTTCGAGTTTCTGGCGGGCTGGTGGGGGCTGACGCTCTATACCACGGCGTTCATTGCCGAGGAATTGCGCGCCGGCATCCAGGCCGTGCCGCAAGGACAATGGGAAGCGGGGCGGGCGCTGGGTTTGCCCGGGCGGGACATCTGGCGCCAGATCGTGCTGCCGCAGGCATTCCGGATATCCATGCCGCCCTTGCTGGGGCAGTATATGAATGCAGTCAAGAACTCCTCGCTGACCATGGCCATCGGTCTGGCGGAGCTGTCCTATGCGTCACGCCAGGTTGAAACCGAAACCTTCAAGACTTTCCAGGCTTTTGGCGTGGCCACATTGCTGTACATCGCGATTATCGCGGTGATCGAAGCGGTCGGTTACTGGATGCAGCACCGCTACCGTTTGAAAACATGAGCCCGTGGCGCCTGCCGGAAAAGACGCGCCGCCGGTGGGTGGCGCAGCAGGGCGCACTGCGTTTCACACCAAGTTATTGAGGCGGCCATCCGGCCTGTACGGGCGGGATGGCGAATGGATAAAGCATGGATTTCAGTGTCGTTGCCAACAACTGGTTGTATTTCCTGGTGGGGGCCTATCCCTATGGCCCGCTGGGCGGCTTGTCGTTGACCTTGCTGCTCAGCCTGTTGTCTGGTGTCGTTGCCAGCATTCTTGGTTTGTTGCTGGGGATGGCGCTGGCATTGGGGCGCGGCCCCTTGCATGGCCTGCTGACGCTGGTAATCGGTTTCCTGCGGGCAATTCCCGTGCTGATGCTGATTTTCTGGGTGTATTTCCTGCTGCCCATGCTGTTCGACGTCGATATCCCGAAGCTGGTGACGGTGGTTGCCGCCTTGTCCTTGATCGGCGGCGCCTATCTGGCGCATTCGGTGGCGGCAGGCATACGCAGCCTGCCTGCCGGGCAGTGGGAGGCCTCGCGCTCGTTGGGCTTGAGCCTGTGGGAAACCTTGCGCTTCGTGGTGTTGCCCCAGGCCCTGCCCATCATGGCGCCGTCATTCATTAATCAATGGGTTGCCTTGATCAAGGATACCTCGCTTGCCTATGTCGTGGGTGTGGCCGAGTTGTCGTTTGTGGCCACGCAGGTGAGCAACCGCACGATGATCTACCCGCTGGAAATCTATCTGTTCGTGGCCTTTGTCTATTTCCTGCTGTGTTCGGCGCTGGAGATGGCGGCCAATCGCATGGCGGCCCGTTATGGGGCGCGTCACGCCCGGACAGGCAGCAGTGCGGCCTGAGTACCTGCCTATCCTGAGGGCATCGCTGATGGTTGCATTGGCCGTGAGCCGAGTGCTGGCGGTCTGGCGGCATCGCGCAAGGCAAGAGCGCGCAAGGCAAGAAGGGGTAAGACGGCAATGAAAAAGCCCGGCTTTTCAAGAAAAGCCGGGCTTTTTTCAACCGCACGGGCCCTGCATCAGACAGCGCTATCGGAGAAGTCGCGCTGCCGCAGCATAGGCCTGCTGCGGGCAGGTACTACAGGGAGCCGCGTGTGATCAGACTGCTTTGCCGTGAAGGCTGGCCGAACGGGCCATGCTGTTGCGCATGGCAGCGCGGGCCTGATGCTTGCGCGCTTCGACGATGGTGTTGAAAACAGCCTTGAACGTACGGTTTACGCCGTTGCCGATGGAACGGAACATGGCGCGCATGGCTTCGGCGCGTTGAGCGTCGATTTCATCCAGCATGGCGCGTTGCAGCAGTGCGCGCTCGAGCGAGTCGGTCATGCGGATGTCGGAATACAGTTCGGTGTTGGTTTGCTTGGTCATGGTGGCGGCTCCTTCTTGTTTGTGATGTGTCATACAGTGCGGTCTTGGCTAAGACCAACTTCTATATGACCTAGGGAAAACCCTTGAGATGAATTATAGGGAAAACCCTGAACTGATGCAAGGGTTTTCCCTAGGGCTGCCTGATACCGTGTTGTTATATAGAAGAAAACCGGCGTCATAAACGGCAAAGGGCCGGCAAAGGCTCGCCACGACAGGCTGTGCGGACTGCCCAGGCGGTATGGGGGTATGGGGGAAGCGGAGGAGCGGGCTGAGCCGATGACCCATGACTGGCGCGTCCCGGAGACGCTGCGGGCCAGGGCAGGAGAATGGAGGCTGGGGGAACTGCAGCAAGCGGACCGCCGGCATGGCCGGCGGACAGCAGGAGGAAGGACAGCCTGGAGCGGCACATTGCGTGCCGCTCCGGCGGGGCTATCAGGAGTGGGTGGCGGCAGGGACTGCGCCGGCCGCGCTGCGGCGGCGAGCCAGGCTCATGCGATAGAGGACGAAGATGGCAGCCGAGCCGATTAGCACGGGCAGCGCGAGCCAGTGGAAGAACACTTGCGAGGAACCGGCGGAAGCGATCATCCAGGCCCCCAGCATGGAACCCACGATGGAGCCGAAGCGGCCGCTGGCCATGGCATAGCTGACGCCGGTGACCCGGGCCGTGGTGGGGTAAATCGTGGCGGATACCAGGTTCAGGCCATTCTGCGCGCCGGCAACGCCGAAACCGATCAGGAATACGGCGGCTGCCAGCTGATAAATGTCGCCCATCATGTAGCCGGTCAGGGCAATGATGGCGGCCGCGCCCAGATAGGACAGGGCCAGTACGCGATACGGGCCGACACGATCCATCAGCAGGGCCATCAGGATGGCACCCACCGTGCCGCCCAGCGGCACCATGGCACCGACGCGCGAGGCATGGGCGATGTCGTAGCCGGCATCCTTGAGGATGGTCGGCAACCAGCTGGTCAACAGATAGAACACGAACAGCGAGCAGAAGAACGCGACCCAAAGCAGTAGGGTCTGGAGCGTGCGGCCTTCGGCGAACAGGTTGCTGACCGGCGAACGGCTTTGCGCGGGGCGTTCATCGTCCAGGATGGTGACGCCTTGCCAGGATTTGCCGGTAATGCGTTGCACGACTTTGTGCAGGGCGTCGGCATGCTTGGGGCTGGAGGCCATGAAGCGCACGGATTCGGGCATCAGCCAGGCGAGCAGCGGCAGCATCAGCAGCGGTACAACACCACCGAAGATCAGTACGCCGCGCCAGCCGTAAGCGGGGATGATCTGTCCGGCCAGCAAGCCGCCCAGCGCCAGGCCGGCGGTAAAGCCGCTCCAGCTCAGCGTCACCATGATCATGCGGCGGCGTGCCGGCGAGTATTCAGAACTCAGCGTAATGCAGGTCGGCATGGCGCCGCCCAGGCCGATACCGGTCAGAAAGCGCAGGATGGTCAGCGATTCGATGGAGTGGGCGTAGGCTGTGGCCAGGGTGCCCAGGCCGAAGATCAGCACGGAAACCAGCAGAACGCGCTTGCGTCCGATGGCATCGGCCACCGGGCCGAAAATCAGGCTGCCTACCATCAGGCCGATCAGGCCGGCGCCGAAGGCTGGCGACAATTGTGCGGCCTGCAGGCCCCATTCTTCACGCAGCGAAGGCGCGATATAGCCGATAACTGCCGTGTCGAAGCCGTCCACCAGGACGATCAGGAAACACAGGGACAGGATGATGATCTGGTAGGGCGAAATTCTCGCGTTGTCGATGATATCGCCAATTCTGGCGGTGTTCTGGCTCATGATGTCTCCTCGTTGCTCGGTTCTTTTTTACCGCCTGTTCGCAATTGCGCAGGGGCTTTTTTTGGGTTTTCAGATATTGCTTGGGTACGGCATGCTGCTGGGAACGACACGGAGGGGCCTGGGGCCTTTCCGGGAAAACATGCCAGCCCGGCCATTGCTGAACAGCAGCGGCCGGGCCGGGCAAACGACGTCACCGGGTTCCAGGCCGGGACGTGCATCTGCCCGGCGCGGCACCGTCCGAAGCCGGACGCGCGGGGCGGATGGTATGGGTTTTTGTTCTATCTGGGGGAATGATCCTGACAGGGTGGGTTTAGGGTTGCCGCCGTTCAGTCACCGGACTGGCGACGTTCGGCCAGCGTGACACCGCCGGATGCCCACTGGGTTTCCGGTACTTCCTGCAGCAGCACGCGGACGCTGGCGATGGGCGCATCCAGGCTGCGGGCAATCGCTTCCGTGACGTTGCTCAGCAAGGCGCGTTTGGCTGCCTCACTGCGGCCGGCCGAGATATGGATCATGGCAATGGGCATGGCTGTGCTCCGTTCAGGCCTGCTTGCCGGACACGAAGCGCATGGAAACGCTGCCGAGGTGCTGGTAGCGCACCGTGACGCAGTCGCCTGCGGCAACGGCGATGGCTTCGGTGATGCCGCCGGTCATGATGAAGGTGCCGGCCGGAATTTCACGGCCTTGCGCGCCCAGCATGTTGGCCAGCATCGCGACGCTTTGCGCCGGGTGGCCCAGCACGGCGGCGCCAGCGCCGGTGGCAACCACTTCGCCATTCTTTTCCAGCACCACGCCCAGGCACTTCAGGTCCAGGCCTTCGATGCCGGCCATCTGGCCGCCGGTCACAAAGCGTGCTGAAGAGGTGTTGTCCGCAATGACGCTTTTCAGGTCGAAGTTGAAGTTCTTGTAGCGCGAGTCGATCACTTCCACGGCGGGCAGCACGAAGTCGGTCGCGGCCAGCACGTCGCCGATATGACAGCCGGGCCCCTTGAGCGGATGCTTCAGGACAAAGGCGATTTCTGCTTCGACCTTGGGATGGATCAGGGTATCGACATCAATGGCCGAGCCTTCCAGGCAGGAGCCATAGTCGGTCAGGAAACCATGGATGGGTTCGGTCACACCCATTTGCCGCATTTTGGCAAACGACGTCAAACCCATTTTCAGGCCGGCGATACGCACGCCGCGCGCTTCCTTGCGCTGGCGGATAGCGTTCTGGATGGCGTAGGCGTCGTCCCAGTCCATGTCCGGATGGGCTTCGGTGATCTTCGCGACTTCGGTGCGCGTCAGTTCGGCCTGTTCCAGGTGTTCAGCCAGTTGGGCAATGGTGTCAGCGGATAACTTCATGATGCATTCCTTCAAGCAAAGCGGACGGAGGCCGAGCCTATGCCGCCCAGACTGATGCGCAGGTGGTCGCCGGCCTGCACCGGTACCATGGCAGCCAGCGAACCGGACAGGATGACTTCGCCCGGTTCCAGCGCGATGCCCAGTTGGCCCAGTGTGTTGGCGAGCCAGGCCACGGCATTGGCCGGGTGGCCCAGCGCGGCGGCGCCGGCGCCGGTGGCGACGACCTCACCGTTTTTTTCCAGCGTCATGCCGACGCAGGCCAGATCCGCATCGCGCGGGTCTGCGCCGCGGTCGCCCAGCACGAAGACGCCGGCGGAGGCATTGTCGGCCACGGTGTCCTGGATCTTGATCTTCCAGTCGCGGATGCGCGAATCGACGATTTCAAAGCAGGGCATGACATAGGCCGTGGCGCGCAGCACATCGGCCACGGTAATGCCGGGGCCGCGCAGCCCGTGCTTGAGCACGAAGGCGATTTCGCCTTCGGCCTTGGGCGCGATCAGGTCGCTGGCGGCAATGCTGGCGCCATCGGCGTACAGCATGTCCGACAGCAGCATGCCGAAATCCGGTTGATCGACTTTCAGCATGTCCATGACCACTTTGCTGGTCACGCCGATCTTCTTGCCGACGATACGGGCGCCGGCCGCCAAGCGCGGCGCCAGCATGGCTTGCTGGACTTCATAGGCCTGCGCCAGCGTCATGTCCGGGTGCGATTCGGTCAGCGGGGCGACGGGCTGGCGGCGGGCCAGGGCCTCATGCAGTTCCTGGCCCAGGGCCTGAATGTGTTGGGTAGTCAGCATGCCGGGCTCACAGGCGCACACAGACGTTGCGCAGTTCGGTGTAGAACTCCAGCGAATGCACGCCGCCTTCACGGCCGATGCCGGATTGCTTGGCGCCGCCGAAGGCAGTACGCAGGTCGCGCAGGAACCAGGAATTGATCCAGCACACGCCGACTTCCAGCGCGCTGCCCATGCGGTGCGCAACCTGCAGGTCCGTGGTCCAGACGCTGGCGGCCAGGCCATACGGCGTGTCGTTGGCCAGCGCAACCACTTCTTCCTCGGTGTCGAAGGGGGCGATATGGCAGCAAGGCCCGAAGATTTCTTCGCGCACCACGGCCGAGGATTCGGCCAGGCCGGTCCAGATGGTGGGTTCGAACCAGGCGCCTTCGGCCAGGTGCGCAGGCATGTCGGGAATCTTGCCGCCGTGGACGACGGTGGCGCCGTCGGCAACGGCCTGGCGGCAGTAGGACAGGATCTTTTCGCGGTGTCCCAGCGAAATGACCGGGCCCATCTGGGTATCGTGGTGCTGCGGGTCGCCAATGCGGATGCTGGCGGCGTAGGCCTTGAATTCAGCGACGAAGCGATCGAACAGCGGGCGCTGCACGTAGATGCGCTCGGTGCCCAGGCAGACCTGGCCGCTGTTTTCGAACACGGCGCGGCCCAGGCCCTTGATGGTCTTTTCCAGGTCGGCGTCGGCAAATACGATACCGGCATTCTTGCCGCCCAATTCGAGCGACACCGGACGAATGCCCTTGGCCGCAGCCTTGGTAATGATTTCGCCGGTGCGGGTCTCTCCGGTGAAGGTCACGCCATCGACGTCCGGGTGCGCCGTCAGGAAGGCGCCGGCGGAATCGCCGCCGAAACCATGCACCACGTTATAGACGCCCGGCGGGACACCGGCTTCGTTCATGACTTCGCCCAGCAGCGTGGCGGTGGCCGGTGTTTCTTCCGAGGGTTTCACGACCACGGTATTGCCGCAGGCCAGCGCCGGGCCGACCTTCCAGGTCATCAGCAACAGCGGCAGGTTCCACGGACAGACCACGGCGATCACACCGCGCGGCGCGCGCACGGCATAGTTCACGGCCTTGCCGCCGTCAGGCGTATCCATCATGAAGCTTTCGGTCGGCACGTTCTTCATCAGGTCGGCGAAGACCTTGAAGTTCGCTGCGCCGCGCGGGATATCCAGGTGGCCGGCCAGGTGCACCGGCTTGCCGGTATCGGCCACTTCGGCGGCCAGGAATTCGTCCTGGCGACGCAGGATGCCATCGGCCACCTTGTGCAGCAGCTCCATGCGCTGCGCGACCGTCATTTTGCCCCAGGGGCCGCGCAGCGCGGCACGGGCAGCGCGCACGGCGGCATCGACTTCCTGTTCGCCGGCTTCGTGCACCATGCCAACCAGGCTGTTGTCGGCAGGGTTGCGGTTCTCGAAGGTGCGGGGGCTGGAAACCCATTCGCCGTTGATGAAGTGACGGAATTCTTTGGCAGACATATGTATTCCTTTGTGTTGCTTATCTATGGATTCAGGCCATTGCCGGGGCGGGTGGGCAACCCGGGCCGGCAGGGCGTGTGGCGGCGCGTCAGGCCGCTTCGGGGTCGCCCACGGTGAGGTAGTCCCACATGCGTTCGTAGATCCGGCCATTGCGGGTGGCGCGCTGGGCGCAGGTCTGGGCATCCAGTGCGGGACGGCCTTGCTCCAGGCCGGCGCTGCGCAGCGTCAGTTCGATGCGGGCAGCATCTTCCAGGTACCAGGTCAGCGTCAGGGCCTCGACCAGCGAATCCCCGGCGACGATGGCGCCATTGCCGCGCATGGCAAGCGCCTTGCCCTGGCCGAAGAGTTCGCCCAGCGCACTGGCCTGTTCATCGGTGCGCAGTAGTTGTACATCGTCCCAGAGCGGGATGCCGGGCTGGAAATACGTGCCCATGCCATGACGCGGTTGCGGCGTCAGGCCGGCACAGGACAGGGCCATGAGCTGCGGCGGCATGCTGCGGATCACGGCGCCGATATCGGCGCGGCGCTGGTAGATCTGCTGGTGGATGCGGACTTCACCGAGCACCCCTTCGGGCAGTTCGCCGCGCACGGGCACCACGGTGCCGGCATCGTCCGGCAGGATCAGGCCCATGGGCTTGGCGGCGCAGACCAGAAAATGATCGGCATCCAGGCGCAGGCTGCAATGGCCGTAGGCATGGGCCAGGCCGGCACGCGACAGGGCGCGCGCCGCCATGCGGACTTCGCGCTGTTGGAGCGCGCTCGCGGCAGGCTGGGCGCTCATGACCGGAACTCCGGGATGTCGGGTTTGGCGCCCCACATGCAGAAGGATTCCGGAATGCCGGGGAATTGGCGCGGCTGGTGCGTGGCTTCCTGTTCCGGGCTGATGTGGCTGACCCCGGTGGAATACTCGTAGGTCATGCCGTCCGGGCCTTCGAAGTACAGGAACACTGCGCCCGAAGTCGGGTGGCGGCCCGGCCCGAAGAGAATCTTGACGCCGCGCGACAGCAGGAAATAGTAGGCGCGCATCACGTCGTCGATGCTTTCGACCTGGTGATTGATATGCTGCACGCCCGCGTGCTTGGAGGGGAACAGGGCGATCTTGTGGTGCACTTCGTCGATGCGCAGCAAAGGCGCTTCGCCGATGCGGTCGCTGACGCGGGCGCTGGCCAGGCCGGTCCAGAATTGCTCGTCGCGGCGGGCGTCCAGCGTGCGCAGGCCGATATGGCTGAAGCCGGTGATGCCTGCGTCGCGGCTGGCGAAATAACGGCGGCCGCTGGCCTGCGGGCGCAGCACCAGTTCGATATTGTTGCCGCTGGGATCCTGGAAGCGGATCAGGTCATCGACGTAGCGGACTTCCGCATCTGCACGGGAGCCATGCACGACGTGGAACTTGTTCTGTTCCAGCAGCACGGCGGCGCTTTCCAGTTCGCCGGGCGAAGTGACTTCGAAAGCCGTGGTGGTTTCGTTGGGGTCGCCTTCGTAGTAGCACAGCGTATGGTCGCGGTCGTCTGACCGGAAGTAAATCGCGCCATTGGCCTCCCGGGCAACTTGCAGACCGAGGATTTCGGTTGCATAGCGGCGTGCGTCTCCGAGATTTTTTGTGCCAAGGCGGACATAACGAATGTCGTGCAGATTGATCATTTGTCTGCTCCTTGATTGCTTTTTTAGTGGACTCATTCTGGCAGTTGCCTTCTAATCAGAAAAGCCACTTCTGTTTATTCGCACTATTTGATTTGCTTATGGTTCCCCGCACCGATCTCAATTTGCTCCGCGTCCTGCTTGCCATCTACGAGACAGGTAATGTCACGGCTGCCGCCAAGCAACTGGGCATCAGCCAGCCGGCAGCCAGCGCGGCCTTGTCACGCCTGCGTCATTCGCTGGGCGACCCCCTGTTCATCCGCTCCGGCGCGCGCATGGAGGCCACGCCCAGGGCGCTGGGCGTCATTGAGCGCACACGCGAAGTGCTGGAGATCATTGACCGCGACATTTTGCGGGGGCCGCAGTTCGACCCGGCACAGACCGAACATGAGTTTGTTCTGTGCCTGAGCGAAGTGGGCGAGATCGTCTTTTTGCCGGCCTTGTTCGAGCAGCTGCGGCGGGTGGCGCCCAAGGCCAGGCTGCGCACCATCAGCCTGGACGCCGATGCGCTGACCGAACACCTGCACGATGGCAAGGTGGATGCCGTGCTGGGCTATTTCCCTGATCTGAATGACCCGCATATCTACCAGCAGCGCTTGTTTTCGCACGATCTGACCTGTATGTTGCGCGAAGGCCATCCTTATGCGGGAGAGCGCCTATCCATGGAAGACTTCTGCGCTGCCGATCATTTGCAGGTGCGCGATGGCACGCGACGCCAGGAAATGTTCGATGCCTATCTGGCAAGTACCGGCGTGAAGCTCAACGTCGTGCTGAAGACGGCACACTACATGAGCGTACCGTCGCTGATCGAGCAGTCTGACCTGCTGGTGGTATTGCCGCGTACCGTGGCGGATCTGTACGCGCACAGCGTCAATGTGCAGACCATCGAGCCGCCGATAGACATTGCGCGCTACGACTTGAAGCAATACTGGCATGCCCGCTTCCAGCAGGACCCCAGGAATGTCTGGTTCCGGCGCCTGATCACGGACGTGTTTGCGGAATGATGCGCGCCCCGAGGGGCGCGCGGTGCGGCAGGGCGGTGCGTGGTCGGCAGGCCGCCCGTGCCGGTTTTACTCTTCGTAGCCGATAGGCGGCACGCAAGCGCCGATATTTTCCTCGAAACGTCCTGCCGGCCTGCCCAGGCCCGAAGCCTCGTCAGGGTGATAGAGGTTGGCCACTTCAAACGACCAGCTGAACAGGTAAAGGTCGCATTGCTGCCCGTCGATCCAATCCTGCGGGCGTTGCTGCGGGCGTGCCGGCAGCACGGGCTGCCTGAGACCGAAGATGACCGATTCCCCAGCCTTCAGCAAAGGCGGCAGGCCGATGAAACTGGGCTGATGGCTGGCCGCACCGGCGAAGTCCTCCGCATAGTCACCGATATGGTTGTTATCGGGGTTTGCCTGGAAGCGGCTCGTGACCGCCCGGATGTTGTTGAAGCTGTAGTCCTGGCCAATGGCAGTCAGCCTGAAGTAGCGGAAGGTGTAGCCGTCCTTGATGGCCTCGTAGTCTTTCAGAATGCCCGCGCTGGGTTCGTAATAGCCTGTGCCGGGTGCTCCGCCTTCGAGATCCAGCCGGGCCGTGATGTTGAAGTTTTCTTTGCTGGCCTCGCCCTTGAGCGTACGGAAACCGTCCGCACCATATGCCGCTTCGAGCAGCAGCATCCTGGCTGTGTCGGGCATGTTTGTCACGGTCACGGTCTGGCTTTCCGTGGCCGTGGTGCTGCTGCCATCGGACATTTGCAGGCTGAAGGTATAGTCCCCGGGAACCGACAGGCCGCATAGCGAAAGCGATACCCGCCCCTGCGGGTCGGTCTGGCCGGTATAGGAGAGCGGAAAGCGGCTGCCTGACGGCTGTTGCAGCGAGATATCGTAGTACAGCACATCGCCGTCGGGATCGTAGCCGTTGGCGTTCACCACCAGGGCATTCACATAGCCGATCGGGCGCAAATCCTGATGCGCGTCTTCGCAGTTGGCAGGCACGACACTGCGGTCCATGACGTAGGAATAGCTGTTCAGGTTCGTGTCGTAAGTGGCATTGGTGCTCAGGCTGGTGCTGGGCTCGTGATTGGTATTTTTGGCGACGATGGTCGCGGTGCGCGGCGGCTCACCCCATTCGGAGCGCTTGCTGGGCGTACCGGTGTTGTCGCGAACGATCAGCTCAGCCGTATAGACCCCGGCAACATCGGCAATGAAGCGGGTCCGTTCGGCGCCCGGCTGCAGGAATGTTGCCTGGCTGCCGGCCGGTTTGTCGCGCCAGAGCCATTCGTAAGTCATGCCGACGGTACCGCTGTCGGCATCTGTGCTGCCGTCTGCCGTGAACCAGGCTTCCTGGTTGACCATGACTTTGTCCACGTTGGCACTGATCTGGGCGACGGGGCGGCGGTTGGCGCCTGTGCGGACATGAATGGTCTGCGAGACGCGCTGGCTGGTTTTCTTGCCATCACTGACCGTCAGGTACACGGTGTAGTAGCCCTCGACCGGGGCGCCGGTGCTGGTGCCGGTGGTGGTGGGATAGAACAGCAGTTGCGGCGATCCGTTATAGAGGGACAGGTCGCGTTTGGTGTGCTTGGCAGGCGTATCGCCCCATTCCCATTGCGTCAGCAAGGTATCGCCATCGAGGTCGTAGGACTTGCTCCAGACAAAGACGGAGGCTGCGCGGCTGCCGTCGCCGCTGCGGAACAGTTCGGCCTCGTTGAGCGGGTAGTAATCATCAATGACAGCGACAGGGGCACGGTTCGGCGTGCCGGCCTTTTTGCTCAGGGTAATCGGGACTTCCTGTACCGGGCTGCGGGTCGTGCCATCGGTCACATACATGTCCAGCCAGTATGTCCCGGGAATATCAGCCTGGAAGCTGGGCTTGGCGCTGTTTGACTGTTCCAGTGTCGGATTGGCGAATTCCAGCAGCATGCCGTTGCGGTAGGGGGCGGAAATCAGCCAGCGGTATTGCAGCGGGTCGCCGTCCGCATCATAGCTTTGTGATCCATCCAGCTGAACGGGCTCGCCCGCGATGCCCTGATAGCCGTTTTCTCCCCCGCCTGACAGCGCGACGGGAGGCGTGTTGGCAAGCGTGGCGCGTATGGTGACGGTGAAGATTTCGCTGGTTTTCAGTGCGTAGCCGACCGTGAGCCGCGCCTGGTATTGGCCTTCCTGATCGGCAATGAAACTGGGCTTGGACGTGTTGCCGTCTATCAGCGGGACCGGGCTGCCATCAGGGGCCACGACCGTCCAGTGATAGGTCAGGGCGCTGGCGTCGCCGCCAGCGGGCGGCAAGCTATAACTGCCATCCAGGCGCACACGGCTGCCGGCCAGTGCATTGAGTTGCGTGTGCGGGCCGTTGGCGATGGGCATGGTACTGCCCGCAGTGATAACGACGCGGCTGTGGCTGCTGCTGTTACGCCCGTTGCTGACGACCAGATCGGCCTCGTAGCGTCCTGCGACATCCGCTATGAAACTCGGACGGACTGTCGTTGCGGATGCGAGCGTTGCCTGGCTGCCGGCTGGCTTGTCCAGCAGTACCCATTGATATTGCAGATTGCCGGAGTAGGTCACGCTGAGGCTGCCATCCAGGGTGACTTTGCTGCCGACGGCGACAGACTGGCTGCTGCCGGCGTTGGCAATGGGAACATCGGCGGAATCGGTGATCTGATAGTCGTCGATGTCATCGGTGCCGCCGCCGCAGGCGGAGAGGGTCAGGGCGGTGCCCAGGCCGATCAGCAGATGGCGCAGGGTGGGTCTCAGGACGGGTTTCATGGGGTAGCCTCAAGTTCAGAATTGCAAGGTGGCGCTCAGGCGGGCGGTGCGTCCTGGTGCTGGCATCATGCCCAGGCTGAGCGCATCCAGGTAGTAGCGGTCAGTGAAGTTGTCCAGGTTGAAATCGACGCTCAGGTTGTCGTTCACGCGATAGCCGGCGAAGAAGTCAAAGATCCTGTAGGCGTGCCATGCAACGGGTTTGAGCATGCCGTTGCGGGTATCGTCGAAGGCTGGCGGCATGTTGCGCGTGCCCATGAAGGTGCCGCGTACGCCCAGGGTCAGGCGCCGGTCAAACAGGCGCAGCCCCAGCTTGCCGGCGGCATGCCAGTTCGGCGGGATCATGTTCGTGACGTAGCTGCTGGCCAGGCCGTAGTCCGTGCAATCGAAGCGGCGATAGCTGCCGTGATGGCAGATTTCGATCTTGGTATATTTCGTGCCCGCCGCTTCCAGGAAAACGGCACCCATGTCGTATTCCAGTGAGAGTTCACCGCCGTGGAAGCTGGCGCTGTCTATGTTGCGCAGCCGGAAAATCTCGGTCAGGTTGCTGGCGGAAACCTCCCAGTTGTTGGGTGCCGTGCGTGTCAGGTAATCCTTGGTTTGATTACGGAAATAGGCGGCTTTGAAACGCAGGCGATCGCCGGTGGCCAAGAGATCGTTTTGGAGCAGGTTCAGGCCGATTTCGCGGTTGCGCGCATGTTCCGGCTTGAGTTCGGCGCCCAGCGTAGGTGATACGGAGACGCCCTGGGTGTTCTCGAACAGGCTGGGCATGCGCATGGCCTCGGCGTAGCGGATATACAGTTGCAAGCCGTCGCGCGGTTCCCAGGTCAGGCTGGCCAGCGGTGTTGTGCCGTGGTCTTTCTGGTGGTGGAAGAGATAGGCGCAGCGGCCGAGGGCATCTTTTGCCGTGCAGTCGGGGCTGTCTTCGGCCGGGCGGGTGCCTTTGTGGTCCTGCGCCTTGTAGCGAGTGTGGCGGATGCCGGCATCCAGTGTCAGCGTCGGCAGCAGTTCCCATTTCAGCGCGGCAAACAGGTTGTACTCCTGGCGTTCGCCATCCCGGATATTGACGTTGGTAGGCAGGCCGAAGGCGCCGATGGTCATCGCTTTGCTGGGGTCGCCATCCGGCCCGATGTCTTCGCGTTGCAAGGCCATGCCGTAGCGGATTTCAGGGCTGCCCCAGGCCTCGAACCGGGAGGTATTGCTGAGATCCAGGCCGGTTCTCCGGTAGTGCTCATACACATTGGTGGCATCTTCCTGGATATGGCCATTCTCATCCTCGGCAATGGCGTACAGGATGTTCATGCTTTTGGTGTCGGTATGCCAGAGGTTGGCCCGCAGGTCTATCCACGCCTGTGCGGCAGGCGTCCAGCGGTAGCGGGCCGTGTAGGTATTGGCGGTGACTTCGCTATTGCCGGTCTGGGTGACATTGCCGAACCACAATTGCGAGGACATCAGTTCGCCGTACTCGCTCTGGTAGCGCAGCCAGCTCAGGTCGAGCTGTTGGTCGGCCGGCAGGAATAGGCGGCTTTTCAGCAGCGAGGAATGGCTTTCGTAGTTGGTGTTGGCGACACGTTCACCGCCCCTGAAGCGGCTGGCGCCCAATAGTTCCGGATAAACCAGGGTGTAGAACGGCGGGCTCTCGTCCCGGTCGGACAGATCGACGGAGGGGGTAGGGCCGTGGCGGCCGGCATGATAATTGCCTTGTTGCCGGCGGGAGACGGCTGCAATGAACTCTATGGACTCGAACCGTTTGGCCAGGGCCAGGCTGCCCGCCCAGCTTTTGGGCTGGTACCAATCGGGGCGCTGCATGCCATAGCGTGGGGCGAAACTGCGGGGCAGGGCATAGGGTTGGCCGGTTTGCGGGTTGGTTTGCCAGCAGATATCCGGGCGGGTGCAATCGACGCGGTAGGTCGTGAGGGACCGGCCATTCAGGTACGGCAGGCTGTAACCCGAGGGGGTACCGACGGCCGGTACCGAGCCGCTGTTGTTGCCGATCAGCTGGCCTCGGATCCGGATGCCAAAGCTATCGTCGGGATCCTGGATGACATCGTTGGCTTCGATGGTGCGCATGCTGACCAGGCCGCCCGTGGCGCCTTCGCCGCCTGCTGACATCGTCGGGCCTTTTTCGATGGTGATGCCGCCGATCAGGTCCGGATCGACATAGCTGCGCGAGGCGGCGCCCTGGTAGCCTCGATACACCGTGGTTTCCTGGCGTGCGCCATCCACCAGCACCGGGACGCGGCCTTGGCCTTGCATGCCGCGAATGTTGATGTCCAGCCCGCCGGAGTTGCGGTTCTCGCCCACCAACACCCCGGGAATGCCTTGAAAAATGTCGCCGACGGAGGTGCCCCGGAAGCGCTCGATATCTTCCTGGGTCAGCACGTTCATGGATTGTGGCGCCCGGTAGGCGGCATCCTTGGGATCGTCTGCCTGGCCGACGACATCGACGGCTTCGAGTTCGGTAATGTCCCGGATGCCGCTGCGTCCTGGCAGCGGGCTCAGCGTATAAATGCCGCCTGCGCCCCTGGTGGCATGCAGTGCGTGCGGCGCCAGGATCAGATTCAGGGCCTGGCTGGTGGGATAGCTGCCGCGCAGGCCGTTGCTGTGCTGTGCCTGGATGAGCGTGCCATCCATCGAAACCAGGGCGCCGGATTGGGCGATGAAGGCCTCCAGAACGCGGGTGAGCTGGCCTGCCGGAATATCGTAGTCGCGCAGGTCTGTCGCGAGTGGCGGGGCGGCGGTCTGTGCCTGCAGGCGGGAGGCCGGCCAGAGGATGGCCAGGCAAGTCACCAGGACGCCGGACGCCAGGCGCCGGGTAGCGGCGAGGCTGCGCTTGCGTTGCGTAATGGGACGGTGGTGGGGCGGCATGGAATGTGTCTCCGGGGATTCGTCAGCGTCTGTGACGCCGCTGATATCTGGGAGTACCCATTCAGGAATAGAATTGAGAAAGTTTTTTATTTGTGACTTTGAAACAAAATGAAACCGATCTGGAGCGGCATTGCGCCAGTGCCGCTCTGCGCAGGCGGGCAGGGGTTGGGGGTCAGCGTCGCGCTTGAATCAGAATGCGTCCCGGCCAGCGCTTTTCCACTTGTACTGGCAGGGTGCGCGCGATGGCGCTCAGGCTGGCGTCGATGTCATCCAGCGGATAGCTGCCGAACAGGATCAGGTCGGCGACTTCCGGTGCACAGGTAATCCAGCCATGACGGTAGCGCGCCAGCTCCTGGATAAATTCTCCCAGGGGAATATGTTCGGCCAGCAGTACGTTGTCGATCCAGGTTTGCATGGCCCGGCTGGCCGGACGCAGGGCGCTGCAGCTTGCGGCGCTCATGCGGGTTGCCATGCCTGCTGGCACGACCAGCACATCGTCCGGCCCGGCGCGTCTGGGGTGGCTGGCAACACTGCCTTCGAAGACGGCCAGATCCGTGCTGCCGCCAGCCAGGCGCACCGCAAAACGGGTGCCCGAGGGGATGAGGCGGCCTTCTGGCGTCACGACTTCGAAACGGCGCGCCAGCGGCGCTGGGTCGGGCGCTGTCTGAATGAATAGGCGGCCGCGCACCAGTTCCACCGTACGCAATGATTCGGTGAAATCGACATTGGCGGCGCTGTCGGTATCCAGCCAGAGCAGCGAGCCGTCTTGCAGCAGGATGCGCTGGCCTGGGCCGACACCCGCATAATAGGTGGCCGCCCAGGCGCGTACCGGCAGCAGGCTGATGGTCGCCGCGCTGCCTGCGCCCAGTGCCAATACGCTGGCCACGGTTTTGCCCATGACACGGCGGCGGGCGCGGGACTGGATCAGGATCTTGCTGGCAGCAGGTTCCTGCAGGCTGGACATGGTGTTGCTGACACGTTCCATCCAGGCCCAGGCGCGAGCATTGGCATCTTCGCGCTCCAGCCACAGGCGCCATTGCCGTTGTTGTTCCGGGCCGGCATCTCCTGCCTGGAATTGCGCGAACCAGTCGGCGGCTTCTCGCAGCGCCCGTTGATCTGCTTTTTGCAGCGGCCCGTTCAGCTTTGAACCGGGTTCAGGAAGTGCCATGGCGGTTCAATCTTGCTGGCTCATCAGATACTGGCTGCAGGCCAGCATGGCGCGTACCTGATAGTTATGGACGCTGCGGCGCGTGACACCCAATTCCTGTGCGATGGCGTCGTGGCTCATGCCATCGAGCTGCGCCATCAGGAAAGCGCGCCTGCATTTATCGGGCAGGCCATCCAGCATGGCGTCGATTTCGCAGAGGATGTCCAGCAGGATGGCGCGGGTTTCCGGCGACGGCGAGCCGGGCGCCTCCATGTTGGCCAGCACCGCCAGGTATTCGCGTTCCAGGGCGTCGCGCCGCCATTTGTTGATGACCAGCCCGTTGGCAATCAGGGCCAGTTGTCGCCGGGGCGAAAAGCCAGCGTTGTCGCGCAGGAGAAAGGAAGCAGGGCGGCGCAAGACTCGCAGGAACGTTTCCTGCAGCAGGTCGGATGCGTCGTCAGCGTTGCCCAGTTTGCGGCGCAGCCAGTTATGCAGCCAGCTTTGGTGTTCACGGTACAGGCCATCGACCGGGGGCTGAGAGGGGGGGTTGAGCATCTGGTTCTCGATGCGCCATCTGGTGAGCGGGTCAACAGGGCAGGCCAGGATTTGAATATGATTGAGAATCAGTGGCGATAATATCATGATGTTACGTCCTGACATACATCGCTGGAATCGGCAAAAAAAAATGCCAGACACGTGCGTGTCTGGCGAAAAACCAGGCCATGGCTGGCCTGGGGCCGGATGAGGAGGCATCAGGCGATGAAACTCAGGCAACAGGCTCCAGCAGCTGTACGCCGGAAGCGGTGTTGGAAATCGGGATGTGATAGTTGCGGTGGACTTCGCGTACTTGCTCGCCCAGCGCGCCACGGGTGGCCAGCCACATCAGCAGTTCGATGCCTTGCGTGCCCGCGAGTTCGACCAATTGATGAATGCTGAACTGCGTGGCCCAGCGCGGGTCCTTGACCAGGCTGTCCATGAACTCCAGGTCGAAATTCTTGTTGATGAAGCCGGCGCGTTCTCCGTCGAGCTGGTGCGACAGGCCGCCGGTGCCCAGGAAGGCCACCCGTTTGCTGCTGTCCCAGTTGCGTACGGCCTGGCCGATGGTGGCGCCCAGGTCGTAGCAGCGCTTGGCGGAGGGCAAGGGGAACTGCACGGTATTGATGTTGACCGGTACAACCGTCACGGGCCACTGCTGATCGGGCCAGAGCAAGGTCATGGGCAATGTGAATGCGTGGTCCACCAGCATTTCCTGACAGGTGACCGGGTCGAACTCATTGGCCACCAGGGCTTCGATCAGGTGCCACGACAACGTTTGCTCACCCTTGAATGCCGGGACTTGCGGGATGCCCCAACCCTCGTCGGCATTGCTGTAACTGGGCGCTGCGCCGATGGCGAAGGTCGGCATTTTGTCGAGGAAGAAGTTCAGGCCGTGGTCGTTGTAGAACACGACGACCACATCCGGGCGCTGGCGGGCCAGCCATTCCCGCACTGGCGGGAAACCATCGAAGAAAGGTTTCCAGTAGGGATCCTGCTGCAGCTCCAGCGCAATGGCGCGGCCGATGGCGGGAACATGGGAGGTGAGGATGCCGCCGACGATGGTTGCCATGATGAATGTCCTTGTCTTTTTTGTCTGTGAGGAGGCGCGGGCTCAGTCCTTGGCATAGGCCAGCAATTTGGCCTTGAAGGCATCTTTGGTCATGCCTGTCTGCTGGGCGCCCAGATCCTGGACATCCAGCTTCAGGATGCCGGCGAATTTCGCCAGGTAATAGACATTGCCGCCAGCGTCGATCAACTGCAGCACATTGCGGTTGCGGATGGCCGAGCGCTGGGCTTCGTTCAGGCCATAGCGGGCACAGTAGGCGTCTTCGTTGGCCAGGAATTCCGCGCGGTTGGCCGCATCGTTGAAGGAAAAACACATCTTGTTCAGGGCATAGCCGCGCATGGCCAATTCGCCATCGAACAATTTGGTACCTGGAATTTCGTGTGACATGCCTGCCTCCGCAAGGGGATAATGGCGTCATTATTCCCTTGTCATCAGTATGGATAAAGGCCGATTCAGTCATGAAACCCATGAACGATTTCGATCATTTGGATTTGGATGGCAGGCTGTTGCAGTTGCTGTGGGTGGTGTATGAGGAAGGTTCCGTGACGCGCGCGGCGCAGCGCCTGGGAGTGACTCAATCTGCCGTCAGCCACGGACTGGATAAGCTGCGTGCCATTGCGGGCGATGCCCTGTTCGTGAAGTCGGGCCGGGGCATTGCGCCGACCGCCATGGCGGGGGTGCTGGCCGAGCGGGCGCGCGGCTTGCTGGATGAGTTGCGGCATTTCACGCTGGCTGCGGGCTTTGAGCCGGCACGGCTGAACATGAGCCTCACCATTGCCGCCAACGACTTGCAGCGCGATGCCCTGTTGCCTACCTTGTTGCGGCGCCTGCGGGCGCAGGCGCCGGGTGTCAGCCTGCATGTCGTGCCCTCCGGCGCGCCGACCCCGGCGGTACTGCGCGAGCAGCATTGCGACTTGCTGATTACGCCGCGCCCACCGCTGGGCGACGACATCTATCAGAAACGCTTGTTCGAGGATAACTATTGCATTTTCTATGATGCCGCCCAGTGCGCTGCGCCCGCCAGCATGAAGGCGTATCGCGCGGCGGAGCATGTGACGGTCTTGTATGAGCCCAGGCGCATGCTGGATATCGACGAATGGATGTTGCGCAAAGGCGTGCAACGCCGTTTCGTCGCGACGGTGCCTGGCATGGCCGCGCTGGGTGCGATGCTGCATGGCGGGCCATGGATTGCGACAGCGCCGTCGCTGTTGGCCGTGGGTGCGCTGCGCGGCCTGGCGACAGCACCGCTGCCGCTGGAGGCGCCGCCCATGCCCATGTATATGGTGTGGCACCAACGCCACCAGGACGATCCGGTGCACCGCTGGCTGCGGGCGCATGTTGTGGAAGTTGCGCAGCAACGCGGTGAAGTGAGCTATACTTTGCGGAATCAAGGGGAGTAGCTTACCTTCCGAGTCATCGTCATGACGGATGAACGCCTGAATTCTGGCTTTTATCCCGGTGTCCGGGCGGCTTCGTGCCGCAAGCAAGACCTTGCCGTAAGGGCAAGGTGCGTGCATGGGAAACTCCTCCTCAGCATGTGGCCTGGTCCTGGTGGATCGGGCCATTTTTGTTTCCGGGTGTCATCATGCGGAATGGCAAAGGGTCCGATCTGGTTTTCAGATCAATGAATTGCCTGTTTTGAGGATAGACGAACCATGCTGGAATTTTTTCAGACCCTGAGCTGGGCCGCTGTTTTCCAGATCATCTTGATAGATATTCTGCTCGGTGGCGACAATGCCGTGGTCATTGCGCTGGCCTGTCGCAATCTGCCGGCGGACAAACGCATGAAGGGCATTCTGTGGGGCACGGCAGGCGCGATCCTGTTGCGCGTCGCCCTGATCGCGTTTGCCCTGACCTTGCTGGAAGTCCCGTTCCTGAAGATCGTGGGCGCGGTGTTGCTGGTCTGGATCGGTATCAAGCTGCTGATTCCCGACCATGATGCGCATGGCAAGATAGAAGGTGGTGCGTCAGTGTTTGCCGCGGTCAAGACCATCATCATTGCCGACCTGGTCATGAGTCTGGACAACGTGATTGCCATCGCTGGCGCTGCGCAGGGTGCGCACGCCGACCATCAGCTGGGGCTGGTGATCTTCGGTTTGCTGGTCAGTGTGCCCATCATCATCTGGGGCAGCACGCTGGTGCTCAAGCTGATTGATCGTTTCCCGCTGGTGGTGGTGTTTGGTGCGGGCCTGCTGGGCTGGTTGGCTGGCGGCATGCTGCTGACAGACGCCGTTCTCAGGGACCATGTTGGTGAGGTGTCCAACCTGATGCATATTGGTGCCGGTGTGCTGGGCGCCGCGCTGGTGGTCGGTGTCGGCCTGTGGCTGGGCCGTCGCAAGCAGGCAGGTGCGGCGCACTGAGTACGCTCAGGGCTGCCGGGGCGCCAGGCTGGCGCCCCATGAAAAATCCCCGCTGGCATCGCTGTCAGCGGGGATTTTTGTATCAGGGGCGACTCGGGTGCCGATCATTCAGGCACCACCCAGGCTGTACTGGGCATGAGAGGCGGCGTGGTGCGGGTGTGGTACCGGACGCGGCACAGAAAACCTGATGGGTTCAGCCAGTGGCTGTGCAGGTGTTGCGCAGGCGCCAGGTGGAATCTGGCGCGCCCGACAGGAATCGAACCTGTATCGAGAGCTTCGGAAACTCTAATTCTATCCATTGAACTACGGGCGCAGAGCCAACGATTGTACTCTGCTTTTCCGTTTCCGTGTGCAGCCGTGATTCAGGCAGGTGCAGACGGGCAAATCACGGCGTGGTGTCCGTGGGGAAGGTCATGTCTGCATAGCGTACAAAACGGGTTTTCCTGACCAGGCGGTAGCCCAGCCAGATGGCCAGGAACAGGGGGATGCCGACATACGTGGCGATGGCGCCAACCCAGTCGATGCGCTCCTGCAGGAAGGCGTTGTAGTTCTGCCCCAGCGTGATGATCAGGCACAGGATGAAGGCAAATATCGGGCCGAACGGAAACAGGCCGGCGCGGTAGGGCAGGGCGTCCAGGTCCAGGCCGCGCTTGATGTAGCCTTTGCGGAAGCGGTAGTGGCTGACCGAGATACTGATCCAGGCGATGAACTCCGTCATGCCGGCGGTATTGAGCAGCCAGATATAGACAATCTTCGGGCTGAAGATGGAGCTGACGAAACATAGCGCGGCCAGGGCGGTGGTCGCCAGCAGCGCGTAAAGCGGTACGCCGTTGCGGGTCAGGCGGGCCAGGACGCGCGGTGCCTTGCCTTCGGTGGCGAGATTGAACAGCATGCGCGTGGCGGCATACATGCCGGAGTTGCCCGCCGACAGCACCGATGTCAGGATCACGGCGTTCATGACAGCGGCGGCCGACAGCAGGCCGGCGCGCTCGAAGACCAGCGTGAAGGGGCTGACGCTGACATCGGTGACATCGCTGCGCAGCAGCTGTGGGTCGGTATAGGGAATAAGCAGGCCGATGACCAGGATGGCCAGCACATAAAACAGCAGGATGCGCCAGAACACCTGCTTGGCGGCCTTGGGGATGTTCACCCGGGGGTTTTCCGACTCCCCGGCGGCGACGCCTATCAGTTCCGTGCCCTGGAAAGAGAAGGCGACGATCATCGCCACGCCGACCATGGCAGCAAAATTGCCGGCGAAGGGAGCGTCGCCTATGGTCCAGTTTGATACGCCTGTCCCTTCGGCACCATGGATGATGCCGGTCAGCATCGCCAGGCCGGTGATGATGAAGAGCACGACGGCCACGACTTTGATCAGTGCAAACCAGAATTCGCTTTCACCGAAGCCTTTGACGGAAATCGCATTCAGGCCGAACATCAACGCCAGGAACAGGGCGCTCCAGAGGATGCCGGGGACATCAGGCAGCCAGTAGGCCATGACGAGCTGGGCGGCGACCAGATCGACGGCGACGGTAATGGCCCAGGAATACCAGAAGTTCCACCCTAGCGCGAAGCCGAAGCCTTCTTCGACATAGCGGGCGCCGTAGGTCGCGAAAGAGCCGGAAACCGGCATGAAGGCAGCCAGTTCACCCAGGCTGGTCATGATGAAATAGACCATGCAGCCGATCAGCGCGTAGGCCAGCAAGGCGCCGCCAGGGCCGACCTGTGCAATCGTGGCGCCCGAGGCCACGAACAGGCCGGTGCCAATGGCACCGCCGATGGCGATCATGGTCAGGTGACGGGTTTTGAGCGAGCGCTGCAGGTGCGGCGCGGTACTGTCCTGGCGGGCGCCGGACGTCGTTGTAGCAGGGTGAGTCATAAAAGCGGTTGCATACCGGTAAGGTCCGGCATCATACCGCTTGGGTAATCGTGGTGCAGGGCGCGTGACGCAGGGCGGCTGCGGTGATGGCCGCCGCCCTGGCCCGGCTTATTGCTGGATGGCTTCCAGGGTCACGCGCAGCGTCACTGCGTCGCTGTTGACCGGTGCGAACTTGCCCATATTGAATTCCGAGCGCGTCAGTTGCACGCTGCCGGCGGCGCCCAGTGCGGGTTTCTTCGCCATCGGATGATCCGCCAGCACGAAGTCGTCGATGGCGACGGTGACGTCCTTGGTGATGCCCTTGATGGTCAGCTTGCCTTCGATGGACACGGGCCGATCGCCTTCGAACACGACCTTATCGGAAACGAAGGTGGCCGTCGGGTAGGCGGCGGTATCCAGGAAATCCTTGGCCTGGATATGGCCGTTGAAGCTTTCCAGGCCGGTGTTCACCGAGCGGGTGTCCACGGTGACGTCCACCTTGCCGGTCTTGGCGGCGGTATCGAGCACGATGGTGCCGGTAGCGTTGTTGAACCGGCTGGTCTGGGTGCTCAGGCCAACGTGGCGATAGGAAAAGCTGACCGCCGTGTGGGAGCCGTCAAGCACATAGGTGACCGGGGCGGCGAAAGCGGGCAGCGCAGCGCCCAGGCTCAGGGCTGCGGCCAGGCCGAGGCGGGTACTGATGCGGGAAAAGTTCATGGATGGCTCCGTGGTGAATGATGAGGAAGCGGCGGGCGCCGATTCAGGGATGGAACGGGAGGCCGCCCCTTGTCTGGTGAGGGTGTCGGGGGCGGCAGAAATGCTGTGGTGAAGGCCGACTGTGGCGTCAGGGGGCGGGGCGGGCACTCAGGGTGAAGGAAATGCCGACCTGGCCGGCCACGATATCCGTGGCGGCCCAGGGGCCTGTACCGATGTCGTAGTCGCCGCGGGTGATGTCGAAGCGGCCTTCGAAAATTCCCAGGCCGTCTTTTTCCGTGAAGCGGGCGGGAATGGTGACCGGCCGGCTTTGGCCCTTGATATTCAAGGTGCCGCTGGCTTCATAACTGCCGTCGCCGACGGCCTTGATCGAGGTGGTGGTGAAGCTGGCGACCGGATGGCCGCCCACATCCAGCCAGGATTCGGTGCGAACCTCGTCATTGCCTTCATCGGTGCCGGTATCCACGCTGTCGAGGAATACTTCGACCGAGGCGCTGCCTTGTTCGGGTTGGGCCGGGTCGAAATTGAGCTTGCCGGCGAAGCGCGGAAAGTCGCCGTCCATGGCAACGCCCATCTGCGAGTAATGGAAGCGGATCCGGCTGTTGCCGGTATCGACATCCTGGTAGGACGCTGCCATGGCGTGCCAGGGCAGCAAGGCGGCAATGGCCGCGGCGATCAGCGTTTTCATGCTTGGGAGCTCCTTTTTCCGGCGGCACAGGCGCAGCGCGGCAACATGCGCGCCAGCAGGCCGTCCTTGTCGATAAATTGGTGTTTCAAGGCTGCCAGGGTATGCAGCAGCAGCATGCCTAGAAAAGCGAAATTCAGCAAAACGTGGACTTGCGCCAGGGTGTCGCCCAGGACGCGGTCGCGCGCCAGCAGGTCAGGCAGTGGCAAAACGCCGAACCAGACGGTCTGTACGCCTTTGGCCGAGCTCATCAGCCAGCCTGACAGCGGAATCGCCAGCATCAAGGCGTACAGTGCGAGATGGCCGCCATGCGCGGCGAGGCGTTCCAGGCGGTTCATGTGCGCTGGCAGCGCGGGGGGCGGATGGCCCAGGCGGTAGCCGATGCGTACCAGGGCCAGCAGGAATACCGTGACCCCCAGCCATTTATGCCAGGAGTAGAGTTCCAGCTTGCCGGGCGAGAAGGGCAGGCCTTGCATATAGAAGCCCAGCGCTAGAATGCCGGGCATCAGCAGGGCGATCAGCCAGTGCAACAGTTTGGCAAATGGGGCGTATTGCTCGTCGCGGGAATGGGGCATCGTCGGGTAGGGCGATCAAGAGGCCGTGAAACTTGGGATGAGCAACATCTTAAGCAGCTGGCTCTGACCTGAAGATGACCGCTGGCTGACATTTTTGTCAGCCAGCGGTCAGCGGCTTGACGGCTGTTGCATGGTAGTTTTGACGCAGAACAAGGGTTGCCGGGGCCAGGAATCCAGGCGGCCGCCAGGGAGAATGAAAGCGTGCGTTTGCTGATTGTCGAAGACGAGGAAAAGACGGCGTCCTACTTGTACCGCGGTTTGACGGAGCAGGGCTATACCGTCGATATGGCCAGCAATGGCGTCGATGGCCTGCATTGCGCGCTGGAGCAGGATTACGACGTTGTGGTGCTGGATGTCATGCTGCCCTTGCAGGACGGCTTCCAGGTGCTGGCAGGTCTGCGCCAGCGCAAGTGCACGCCGGTGCTGATGCTGTCGGCGCGTGGCGATGTGAATGACCGGGTGCGCGGCCTGCGCCAGGGGGCGGATGATTACCTGCCCAAACCGTTTTCCTTCACCGAGCTGGTGGCGCGCGTGCAAGCGCTGGCGCGCCGCCGGGGCGGCGAGGCGCAGCAGGATGTGACCAGCCTGCAGATCGGGGATCTGCATATGGACCTGCTGGCGCGGAAGGTGACGCGGGCAGGCCAGCGGCTGGACCTGACGGCCAAGGAGTTCGCCCTGCTGAGTTTGCTGGCGCGCCACGAAGGCGAGGTCATGTCCAAGCTGATGATTGCGGAGCAGGTCTGGGATATGAATTTCGATAGCGATGCCAATGTGGTGGAAGTGGCGGTAAAGCGGCTGCGCGCCAAGGTGGATGCGCCGTTTGAGACCCGGCTGCTGCATACCGTGCGTGGCATGGGCTATGTGCTGGAGGAGCGTGACGAGCGCAATGGCCAGGATGGAGGGCCGGCGGCATGAGCACGGACGCTTCTGCCGCCGGGGCCGCTCATGCTGCTGCGCGGGCACGTGCACGGCACCGCTCGTCCATTACGCGCAGGCTGGTGTGCATGTTCATTCTGCTGGGCACGCTGGTGTTTGCCGCCAGCGGCGTCTGGCTGTATCGCTATCTGGAACGCACCTTGCTGGAGCAGATCAGCGGCGAGCTGGAGTTTCGCCATTCCTTGCTGGATCCGCTCTTGGCCGCCAGTGGTACGCCGGAACAATGGGCCACGGTACGCCGCAAGCTGGAAGACCTGGGCGGGCGGGATTCACGCACGCGTTATTGGGTGCTGGGCGACAACCCGGCCTATACCTTCGGTTCCGGCCCGGCCCGGCCTGAATGGTTGGGCAAGCCGGAGGGCATTTCCGTCATTCCCAATCTCACGGGCGGCAGGGCATGGGTGATCTTCACCCGTTTCATTCCCGCGCATGGCGAACGGCCGGCGATACGTTTCGTGACGGTGTCGGATTGCACGCCGTATTTCCAGACGCTGGGTAAATTCCGTCAGCGCATGGTGGTGACGTATCTGGCCGGTGTCCTGCTCATCGCCTTGCTGGCCTACGGCATCGCCCGCTTCGGCCTGGCACCGTTGCGGCGCCTGAGCGCGCAGGCCCGGCAATTGCCGGTAGGAAATTTCAGCCAGCGCCTGGATGTGCCGGCGCTGCCTGCCGAGCTGTGCGAGCTGGCGACGGCCTTCAACGGCGCGCTGGCGCGGCAGGAAGCGGCCTGGCAGCAACTGGAGGCCTTCAATGCCAATGTGGCGCATGAGTTGCGCACGCCGCTGGGCAACCTGATGGGGCAGACCCAGGTCATGCTGGCGCAGCGTCGCAGTGTGGAAGAACTGGAAAACCTGCTGGGCTCGAATATCGAGGAGATCGAGCGGCTGACCGGTATCGTCAATGACATGTTGTTCTTGTCATGTGCGGGCAGCGGCCAGCGCGCTGCGGATCTCACTGATGTGTCGCTGCGTGAAGAGGCCTGGAAAACCGTGGAATATCTGGAGCCCGTGTTTGCGGATCATGCCGTCCATGTTCAGGTAAGCGGCGATGCGCATGCGTCGATAGATCGCCGGCTGTTCCATCGCGCCCTGGGCAATCTGCTGCAAAACGCAGCGCGCCATGCGGAGCCTGGCAGTTGCGTGGAAGTGATGCTGGGCCAGCAGGGGGGGGAAGTGACGGCGGCCGTGGCGAATGTGGGGGCGCCCATTGCGCCGGACATAGAGGCGCGCCTGTTCGAGCGTTTCTATCGGGCAGACAGCTCACGTACGCAAAGCGATATGCATCATGGGCTGGGTCTGTCCATTGTGGCGGCAGTGGCGCGCATGCATGGCGGCAGCGCCAGTATCCGGCGGGAACAGGGGCGCAATGTGTTTGTCTTTACGATGCAAAGCGGCGCTGCACCGGCTGCCTGACAGGCGGCAACGAGGCGGGTCTGTAGCGGCAGCGCCACTACAGGCCCGGCTGGAACGACGGTGTCGTGTATTACTGTGCCGTCTCGGGAGTGGCGGCGCTGCTGATGGAGGCCGGTTGCGATTCCACCTGGGCCGTTGCGGCAGGCAGGGCATCCTGGCCGGAGACCGGGCTGGCGTCAGCCGGGTGGGCAGGCGCCTGTTCCGGCGCAGCCGTGGCGGCAGCATCAGCGGCATCAGACGTTTCCGCCGGTTTGCGGGCAGCAGCAGCTGCCTTGCGGGCTTCGTTGCGCTGGCGCCATGCCAGCTGGCGGGCGCGCTGGGCTTCGGGCGCCGTCACCGTGCCTGCTGCGTCGCCGTTCAGATCCACGCGTGTGGCGCCTTCGGTGAGGCAGGCCCAGTAGCGGCTGCCCTGGCACCAGGTCTTGACCGCTTCTTTCAGCTCTTCCTGGCTCAGCTTGAGGGCCTCGGACTGGGCATACAGATCATTGTGAATGCCTAGCTTGAGCGGGATTTTGTCGGCCGGCTTGCGCGGGAAGGCATTGGGGAACTGCCGTTGCAGACGGGCAATGGCCAGAACGACCGGATCTGCCGGGGGGGTGTCACGGCGAGCGCCTTTGGCGGCGGTCTTCGGGCCACGGGCAGGAGCCTTGCGCTGGCCGCGGCGTTGCTGTTGCTGGGCGTCGGCCTGAGCCTTGGCAGCCAGCTCAAGCTCCCGCTTGAGCGCGGCAAGTTGTTCAAATCCCATAATGCCTTTGATTTCCGTTGATTTTGCGACCAGCCAGCCTGAGGCATGAGTGCCGGTTCAGGCGAGGCTGGGTAACTGCATTCCGCCCGGTTGATGGGCGCAGAATCTCCCCGTTGCATGCAATAGCGGGAAGGGCTGTATGGGATTGTAGTAGTTCTTGGCGCAGGCGCCAGTCCTGGGCATGGTGGTGCAGTGTCATTGCAACGGGCTGTGATGAGATTGCAACCCTGTCAGCCCATCCATATGGCGGATGGTGGGCGGATGGCTCGCTTGGTGGCGCAGCAAAGCGGCGTTTGCCCGGTGGCCGGGGGCAAAGGGAGGGCGGATGACCCCGGAGGCCGGATGCGAGGGGGGGGCCGGCCGGATGAAGCATGGGAGGGGAATCCCTTATGAATTTAGTAAAAATTGATGTAAATCAATCAGCGGAATAAATGGTGCGGACGCACCTTTTGTGATTGGATTTTTCAGCATAGCCGCTTGTTTCCTGATTATTGAGTCATGTTGCGTTGCAATATTCCGGCGCGGGCCGTGTATGACCCCTGGTTTTCCTGTACGACCAAAGTCGCCTGTTCCCTTGGCTGAGTGAGGTCTAAATTGCCAACCAGAGGATTCCCGGCGCGTGCTGTTGTCCGAACGGGCGCATGGCAAATCCCGAGACTCAAGTAAAAAAACAGGAGACAGGCGACATGCAACCCAATGACGTTGTACCCGCCGTAATGCGGCATCCGAAGTATCAGGAGCTGCTGCGAAAACGTAGTCGCATCAGCATGACCTTCTTCATCATCACTCTCATCCTTTACGCAGGCTTTGTGCTGACGCTGGCATTTGACCCGGTGTTGTTCGGCCAGCCCATCGCGCCCGGCTACACGCTCAGTATCGGCGTGGTGTCCGGTGTGTTGATGTGCGTGCTTGCCGTGGTGCTGATCGCTGTGTATGTCAGCATTTCCAATCGTGTGTTCGATCCGCTGATCGAAGCCATTGTGAAGGATGTGTCATGAAGAAGCTGCTTACTGCCACACTGCTTTCGCTGGCTTGCACATCGCCCGCCTGGGCGGCACAGGGCCAGGCCAATACCTCGGCCATCGTCATGTTCCTGGCGTTCATCGCCGCGACCATGTTCATTACCTACTGGGCGGCACGCCGTACCCGGACGACGTCTGATTTCTATACGGCTGGCGGCGGCATCACCGGCTTCCAGAATGGCCTGGCAATCGCTGGCGACTATCTGTCCGCCGCGTCCTTCCTGGGCATCATCGGCATGGTTTATGTCAGCGGGTTCGACGGCGTGATCTACGCCATCGGCTTCTTGTTCGGCTGGCCGGTAGTGATGTTCCTGATTGCGGAGCGTCTGCGCAACCTGGGCCGCTACAACTTTGCCGATGTGACTTCGTTCCGCCTGGAGCAGAAGTCCATGCGCATCCTGGCGGCCAGCGCCTCGCTGATCATCATCGCGCTTTACCTGATCGCGCAGATGGTGGGTGCGGGCAAGCTGATCCAGTTGCTCTTTGGCCTGGAATACAAGTTCGCCATTCTGATCGTGGGCGCGTTGATGATGATTTACGTGACCTTCGGCGGCATGACGGCCACCACCTGGGTGCAGATCATCAAGGCCGTGCTGATGCTGTTCGGCGCGACGCTGATGGCCGTGCTGGTGCTGGCAGCCTTCCGCTGGGATCCCAACGCCATGGTGGCGGAAGCGGTGCGTGTTCACCCGGCAGGCCTGGCGCTCATGTCCCCGGGCTCCTCGGTCAGCAGCAATCCCATCAATGCCCTGTCGCTGGGCCTGGCCTTGGCTTTCGGTACGGCCGGCCTGCCGCACATCCTGATGCGTTTCTTCACCGTGGCCAATGCCAAGGAAGCCCGCAAGTCAGTGATCTGGGCCAGCACCTTCATGGGCTACTTCTACATCCTGACTTTCATCCTGGGTTTTGGTGCCGTGGCTTTCCTGGTGCGTCACCCCGAGTTCTTCCAGACTGGCCCGGACGGCAGCTTCGACCTCATCAAGAACCTGATCGGCGGCACCAACATGGTGGCCGTGCACCTGGCCAATGCGGTGGGTGGCAGCTTGTTGCTGGGCTTCCTGGCAGCGGTGACTTTCGCGACCATCGTGGCGGTGGTGGCTGGCCTGACGCTGGCAGGTGCTGCGGCGATCTCGCATGACCTGTATGCCAACGTGATTGCCAAGGGCCGTGCGTCCGACCGCGATCAGTTCCGCATCTCCCGTATCTCCACGGTGGTGCTGGGTGTGCTGGCGATCCTGTTGGGCATCATCTTCGAGAACCAGAACGTGGCATTCATGGTGGGCCTGGCCTTTGCCATCGCGGCCAGTTCCAACTTCCCGGTGCTGGTGCTGTCGATCTCCTGGCGCGGTTGCACGACGCGCGGCGCCACGATCGGCGGTTTCCTGGGGCTGGTGACGGCAGCTGGCTGGGTTGTTCTGAGCCAGACGGTGTGGGTGGATGTGCTGGGCTTCGCCGAGCCGGTCACGCCCTTCCCCAACCCCGGCATCCTGTCGATTCCGCTGGCCTTCGTTGCAATCTGGGTGTTCTCCAAGCTGGATACCAGCAAGCGTGCGAAGTCCGAGCAGGCCGCTTTCGATGCGCTGACCGTACGCAGCCAGACCGGTATCGGCGCGGCCCAGGCGTCCGACCACTGAGGGTAGGCAACCGGCGGCCGACAGGCCTGCCGGTTGCTGCAATGCGGCATGATTTGTGCCGGCCGGCGGGTTCTAGGCCGGTAAAAAAAGCAGTAATGTAGAAGGGATGTGGCCGGTGGCGTGCCGGTGCCTGTTCTGCCCTTTTTGCAGGGAACGAGACGGACATGGCATGGCATGCTATGCAGGTGCAGAGGGGGTTCCGGATGGGGCTCCCGGCTCTTTACGGCGGGGGCTGGCGTCAAAGCCGCGGCTGCCGCGAGCAAGCTTATATAACCAGGTCCTGCGCCCAGGTAGCGCAGGAGGATTGACCAAGAGAAGAGGCAAGTCATGACTGAGCAGCAAGAACGCTATCCGGTGCCCCAGGGCTTCGCGGGGCCCAATACGGTGACGAAGGAACAATACGAGCGCCTGTATGCGGAATCCGTCAGTGATCCGGAAGGTTTCTGGCGCAAGGTGGCCACGCGCGTGGACTGGTTCCGCGAGCCCACCGAAATCCGTGATGTCAGCTTTCTGGAGGAAGACTTCCGCATTCGCTGGTTTGCCGATGGCGAGCTGAATGCCAGCGTGAACTGCCTGGATCGCCACCTGGCCGAGCGCGGCGACAAGACAGCCATCATCTGGGAACCGGATGATCCCGCTCAGCCCGCGCGCCATGTGACCTATCGCCAGCTCTATGAGCGTGTGTGCCGTTTCGCCAATGTCCTGCGCGCCGAAGGCGTGAAGAAAGGCGACCGCGTCACCATCTATTTGCCGATGATCGTTGATGCGGCTGTCGCCATGCTGGCTTGCGCGCGCATTGGCGCTATCCACAATGTGGTGTTCGGCGGTTTTTCGCCGACGTCCATCGCCGACCGTATCCGCGATTGCGGCGCATCTGTCGTCATTACCGCCGACGAAGGCCTGCGCGCTGGCCGTACCATTGCGCTCAAGGCCAATGTCGATGCCGCCCTGACGCTGCCTGGCGTGGATACCGTCAAGCGCGTGCTGGTCGTGCGCCACACGGGCAATGAAGTGGCTTTCAACAGCGCCATCGACCGCTGGGTGCACGAGCTGATCGACAATGTGCCGGCGGAGTGCGAGCCCGAGCGCATGAATGCCGAAGACCCGCTGTTCATTCTTTATACCTCCGGCAGTACTGGCAAGCCCAAGGGCGTGCTGCATACCACCGGCGGCTATCTGGTGTATGCCGGTTTCACGCATGAAAAGGTCTTCGACCTGCGCGAAAACGACGTTTACTGGTGCACGGCCGATATCGGCTGGATCACCGGCCACAGCTATATCGTTTACGGTCCGTTGGCCAATGGCGCGACCACCGTGGTATTCGAAGGCGTGCCCAGCTATCCGGATGCATCACGCTTCTGGAATACGGTGGATAAGCACCAGGTCACCATTTTCTATACGGCGCCTACCGCCATCCGTTCGCTGATGCGCGAGGGCGAAGGCCCGGTCAAGAAATCGTCGCGCAAGTCGCTGCGCCTGCTGGGCACGGTGGGCGAGCCCATCAACCCGGAAGCCTGGCGCTGGTACTACGAAGTGGTGGGCGACAGCCGCGTGCCCATCGTCGATACCTGGTGGCAGACGGAAAACGGCGGTGCGCTGATTGCACCTCTGCCGGGCGCCATCGACCTCAAGCCGGGTTCGGCCACCAAGCCGTTCTTTGGCGTGAAACCCGCGCTGGTCAATGCCAATGGCGAAGTGCTGGACGGCCCGGGGGAAGGCAACCTGGTCATCCTGGACTCCTGGCCCGGCCAGGCACGGACGGTCTATGGCGATCACCAGCGCTTCATCGACACCTATTTCAAAACCTACCCCGGCACCTATTTCACCGGTGATGGCGCGCGCCGCGATGATGACGGCTACTACTGGATCACCGGCCGGGTCGATGACGTCATCAACGTCAGCGGCCACCGTATCGGGACGGCGGAACTGGAAAGCGCGCTGGTCGAACACCCGCTGGTGGCCGAAGCTGCGGCCGTCGGTTTTGCGCACGACCTGAAGGGGCAGGGCATCTACGTGTATGTCACGCTGGTGGCCGGGTATGACGGCAACGAGGAATTGCGCAAGGAGCTGGTGGCTCACGTGCGCAAGATCATCGGCCCGATTGCCACGCCGGATCACCTGCAATGGGCGCCTGCCTTGCCCAAGACGCGCTCCGGGAAAATCATGCGCCGCATTCTGCGTAAAATCGCAGAAAACGCGCCGGATCAACTGGGCGATACGACAACACTGGCCGATCCGTCCGTGGTTGATGACCTGCTTGAGGGCCGGCGCGTGTTTTGATACAGCGCCGACCGTAGCGCCCATCCGGCCAGCAGGCCGGATGGGGGTTCCGGACACATCATGCCGCAGCGGGTCGCGCAGAGAGTCAGGAACACATGAAAGAACTGTTGATCGCCGATGACCACCCCTTGTTCCGCGAGGCCTTGCGCGGCGTCGTGGCGCGGGCGTTTCCCGAGGCCGCCATCTTCGAGGCGGACAAGCTGGAACAGCTTTACGACCTGGTGGATGCCCATCCGGATGCGGATGTCCTGCTGCTGGATCTGGATATGCCAGGGGCGCAGGGGTTTGGCGCTTTGGCGCACGTGCGGGCGCAACACCCGCAGCTTCCCATTGTCATCGTTTCCGCGCATGAAGAACCGGCGGTGATTCGCCGCGCGCTGGATCATGGCGCCATGGGCTTCATCCCGAAATCAGCCAATGCCGGCCTGATGGGCACAGCATTGACGCAAGTGATGGACGGTACCCCATGGGTGCCGGAAGGCATACTGCTGGCAGCCGGTGCCGGAGCGGAAGAGCAGGATGTCGGGCGCCGTGTCGGCGAATTGACGCCGCAGCAATTCCGCGTGCTGCAGATGGTGGGAGCGGGACGCCTGAACAAACAGATTGCTGATGACTTGGGCGTCTCCGAAGCGACTGTCAAAGCACACATGACGGCCATCATGCGCAAATTGGGGGTGTCCAACCGCACCCAGGCGGTCTCGCTGGTGGCGCGGTTGGGGCTGGCGCAGGATAGCGTCGAGAACGCCTGATCACCGGGCCGGCCGGCCGGGCGTCAGGCGGCCAGTGCATGGGCACCGCAACTGCTGCGGCGCGCCAGCGCGGCATCTAGCGTCAGGCAGGCCAGATCCAGCAGGTTGCGCAGCTCCAGCCACGCCAGCGTCGGTGCTTCGGCCCGGCCTGCGGCGTGGAATTCCGTGTGCAAGGCGTCCAGCGCCGCACGGGCGCCGGCCATGCTTGCCGGCTGCCGCAGAATGCCTGCTCCCTGCCACATATGCTGTTGCAGCTGCGCCCGTGCCTGCAGGCAGCGGCTGTCATCCCATGGGGGGGCCGGGCGGCTTGACGGCCTGCCGGGCAGGCCGGGCGGCTGGCTCTGATCCGGCCACGGAGAGGATGGCCGCGCGCCGGCCATCATGTCTTGCGCGGCCGCCTGGCCCAGCACAATGCATTCCAGCAAGGAATTGCTGGCCAGCCGGTTGGCACCGTGCAGGCCGGTGCGGGCGCATTCGCCGATGGCGTACAGGCCGGGGAGCTGGGTCCGCCCGCGCAGGTCGGTCAGAATGCCGCCGCAGGCATAGTGCGCCAGGGGCGCGACCGGAATGGGCTCGCGTTCCGGCTCGATGCCATGGGCGCGGCAGGTTGCCAGGATATTGGGAAAGTGTTCTGCCAGGAAGTCCGGCGAGCGGTGACTGATATCCAGCAGGACACCAGGCAGTTGATGGCTTTGCATTTCCTGGTAAATGGCGCGGGCCACAATATCGCGCGGGGCCAGTTCTGCGCGGGTATCGTAGGCCGGCATGAAGCGGGTGCCGTCGGGAAGCCGCAGCAGGGCGCCTTCGCCGCGCAGGGCCTCTGTCATCAGTGGTGTCTGGCCGGTCTGCGCGGATGCGGCGAGGACCGCGCCGGGATGGCTTGCCGGCAGGGAGGAACTGCCTGATGACCGGTCGGGCGCGGCCAGGCCGGTTGGGTGGAACTGGATGAATTCCAGATCAAGGAGTTGGCAGCCGGCGCGCCAGGCCATGGCCTGGCCGTCGCCGGTGGCGCTGGCCGGGTTGCTGGTGCGAGGATAGAGCTGCCCGCTGCCGCCAGTCGCCAGAACGACGTGCCGGGCATGGAGCGCGACACGGCGGCCTTGTTGCAGATCCATGGCCAGTATGCCCTGGCAATGCCGCTGGGCCGTCTGATCCGTGCCAACGATCAGGTCGATGGCGGCGTGTTGCTGCAGGAGGGTCAGGTGTGGCCGCTGCCGCAACAGCGGCCACAGCGTGGCCATCACCGCCTGTCCGGTAGCATCAGCGGCGTGGACAATGCGGCGCTTTCCGTGGCCGCCCTCACGGGTCAGGTGCAATTGGCCGTTTTCTTCCGAGAACGGTACCCCTGCCTGACGTAACCAGGCGATGGCCTGGGCGGCTTGCGACAGAATGCCCTGCGTATGTTCTGCATGGCAGCAGCCGGCACCGGCAGTCAGCGTATCCGCTACATGTTCGGCCACGCTATCGGTGGGGTCCAGGACGGCAGCGATGCCGCCTTGGGCCAGGTTGCTGGCGCTGGCCTGCCAGTCCTGCTTGAGCAGCAGGGCGACGCGCCAGGCCGAAGGCAGGCTCAGTGCGGCGCTCAGGCCGGCCAGGCCGGCGCCGACAATAATGGCATCGTAGGATTCAGGCCCAGGCGCTCCCGCGCCGGCCGTGTCGGTATCAGGCTGCGCCCACATGGCTGTAAAGCTCCGTATCGTGTTCGAGATCGCCGCTGGCCTGGACGCGGGCTTGCCGGGTGGCGGCGAAATCCAGCATCCGGGCGATGGGCAGGCGTGCGGCTTGCGCCAGCGCCGGATCCAGCGTGATTTCGCCGGATCCTTGCTCCAGTGCAGCGGCGACGCCGGCCAATCCGTTCATGGCCATCCAGGGGCAGAAGGCGCAACTTTTGCAGGCTGCGCTGTTGCCGGCTGTCGGTGCCGCCAGGAAGGTTTTGCCTGGCGCCCGCATGCGCATTTCATGCAGAATGCCCAGGTCGGTCGCGACGATGAAGTGCGTGGCATCCAGTTCGGTCGCAGCCTGTATCAAGCGGGTGGTGGATCCCACCACATCGGCCTGGCTGACGACAGAATCCGGGGACTCGGGATGTGCCAGTACCTTGGCGTGAGGATATTCCTGGCGCAAGCCTTCCAGTTCGAAGCCCTTGAATTCATTGTGCACCAGGCAGGAACCTTGCCACAGCACCATATCGGCACCTGTCTCGCGCTGGATATAGCTGCCCAGGTGGCGGTCCGGTGCCCACAGGATTTTCTCGCCGCGTGCGTGCAGGCTGGCGACGATGTCCAGGCCGACGGATGAGGTCACGACCCAGTCGGCCTGTGCTTTGACGGCGGCGCTGGTGTTGGCGTACACCACGACGGTGCGGTCCGGGTGCTGGGCGCGGAAGGCGCGGAAGTCCTCGGCGGGGCAGCCCAGGTCCAGCGAGCAGGTCGCACCCAGGTCTGGCATCAGGATGCGTTTTTCCGGGCTCAGGATGCGGGCCGTCTCGCCCATGAAGCGCACGCCTGCCACAACGATGGTGGCGGCCTCGTGGTCACGCCCGAAGCGCGCCATTTCCAGCGAGTCGCCGACACAGCCGCCGGTCTCGCGTGCCAGATCCTGCAGGTCGGCATCGACATAATAGTGCGCGACCAGAACCGCGTTTTCGCGTTGCAGCAAGGCTTTGATGCGCTCGCGGTAGTGGTCGCGCATGTCCGGCGGCAGGGGCGGCGGTACGGTCGCCCAGGCGCTGCTGGTCGCGCTGCTGGCGCCGTCGGATGAGGTGAGTGTGTGCGTGTCGTAGTCGAACCAGCGTCGCTGCTTGGTCGGGGGAGAGGCAGGATTCATGGAACGGTTCCTTATATGCTCTGAGTGAGTATTTGTGGGGCGAAAAACACGGGGGCGAAAAACAGTGGCAGAGGGGCGGCTGGCCTGACGAGCCATGGCTGGCGTGGGCGCCGGATCTGTTCTCTGGGGGCGCGGCCAGGGCGGGCGTGCCGGCGGTTCAGGGCGACAGGCTATCCAGGCCGATATCCAGCGCCCGTACGCTGTGTGTCAGCGCACCGATGGCAATGTAGTCAACGCCGGTGGCCGCGATGCTGGCCGCGCTGGCTTCGGAAACGCCGCCAGAAGCTTCAGTGATGGCGCGCCCGCGGGCCAGGCTCACGGCCTGGCGCAAGGTTGCCGTGTCCATGTTGTCCAGCAGGACGACGGCGACGTTCAGATCCAGGGCTTCCTGCAATTGCGCCAGGGTATCGACTTCCACTTCCACGGCGGTCAGATGGCCGGCATGGGCTCGGGCGCGCTCGACGGCTGCACGCAGGCTGCCGCAGATGGCGATATGGTTGTCCTTGATGAGGATGGCATCGTCCAGGCCGTAGCGGTGATTGCTGCCGCCGCCGACCCGCACTGCGTACTTTTGCAGGCTGCGCAGGCCGGGTAGCGTTTTGCGCGTGCAATTGACCTGTGTGCCGTAGGGGCGGATGGCATCCGCAATGCGGGCCGTGGCGCTGGCGACGCCGCTCAGGTGGCTCAGGTAGTTCAGGGCCGTGCGTTCGGCGCCGAGCAGGGCGCGTGCCGGCCCGTGAACGAGGGCAATGGTGTCGCCCGGTTGCAGCCGGCTGCCGTCGGGCAGGAGCACTTCCATGCGAGTGTGGCCGTCCATCAGTTCGAAGCTCAGGCGGGCCACTTCCAAGCCGGCCAGCACGCCGGATTCACGCGCGCGCAGCGCCAGGGTCGCCTGGGTGTCGGCTGGAATGATCGCGTCGCTGGTGACATCACCCCGTCGGCCCAGGTCTTCCAGCAGGGCGGCGCGAACCTGGGGTTCCAGGATCAGCCTGGGCAACGGTGCGATGGGCCAGGGGTTGCTGCCGCGATGCGTGGCGTCGGGGCAAGTGGCAGCGGCAGCGGCAGCGGTGGTTGTTTTGCTCTGCATGAGCATTATCCTTGCGAAAAAAATGTCCGGTGCAGAATGTCTGCCGGTCAGTCAGCGGCCTGTCATTGCTGACCCGACCGGGGAGTCCCGAAGGACGCCGGGTTGCCGTTTGCCCCTGGACTGCCGACAGCCAGTTTTTTCAAGCCGGGGGTGTCAGGATGTCAGTGGCAGTCGATGATGCGCCGACCGTCAGACTTGTTATTCTGCGCATGAGCATAAGTTTTATTCTTTAACTGAGCATAAGTAAAGTCGGGGTTTCCCCCGAAAGCGGTCCGGTGTCGCTACCGGGCGACAGTGCCGGAACGTCCTGCCTTGTGCTGTGCGGCCAGATAGGCGCGCAGCGAGGCGGGTTTAACGGGTTTGGTCAGGACATGGTAGCCCCGTGCGCGGGCCAGTTGCTTGAGCGTATCGCTGCCATCGGCCGTGAGCAGCGCACCACGGACGCCTGCCTTGAGCTGGCGCAGGGCATCCAGGGTGTCCAGGCCGTCCAGGCGATCATGCAGGTGGTAGTCCACCAGCAGGACATCCGGGTTCTGTTCCATGGCAGCCAGTGCTTCATCCACGGTGGTGGCGCAATGGATCTCAATTTGCCAGCGCTGCAGCAAGGCCCGCATGCCTTCCAGAATGTCCGGGTCATTATCCACGCACAATACCTTGAGACCGGCAACATTGCTGGCCTCTGCGCCCGGGGCGGCCGCGCGCACCGCCAGGCTGGCGCTGGGCGCGGGGGCAGCGACGCGTGGCACGGCAATGGAAAACATGCTGCCGCGTCCGACGATGGAACGGGCATCCAAGGCATGTCCGAGCAGCAGGGAAATGCGCTGGCAGATCGACAGGCCCAGACCCAGGCCGCGGCCATCCCAGTCGAAGGGCTGCTCATAGCGGTGGAACTCTTCGTAGATCTGCCGCAAATGATGTGCAGGAATGCCGGGCCCGGTGTCCCAGACCTGAAAAACCACGCTGTCGCCGCGTTGCCGCGCCGTCAGCAGGATGCGGCCCTGGCGGGTGTAGCGCAGGGCATTGGCCAGGAAGTTCTGCAAGACCCGGCGCAGCAGCCGCTGGTCGCTGCGCACATAATGCGAACGGGCATGCAGCCGTAGCTCCAGCCCGCGGCCTTGCGCCATTGGCGCGTATTGTTCGACGAGCTGGCGCATCAGGATGCCGGCATCGAAAAGGGTGACATCCGGACGCAAGGCGCCGGCGTCCAGGCGCGAGACATCCAGCAGGCCATCGAGCAGTTCTTCCGCAGCGCGCAAAGAGGTGTCCACCCGTTCGGCCAGGTGTTTCTGTTCAGCCGCCTGTTCCGACGCCCGCAGGGCGGAGGCGAATAGCCGGGCGGCGTTGATGGGCTGCAAGACGTCATGGCTGACGGCAGTGAGGAACCGGGTACGGGACTCCTGGGCCTGTTCGGCTTCGCGCGTGCGTTCCGCCACCCGTTGCTCCAGGTTTTCGTTCATCTCGCGCAGTTCGCCTTCCACATGCTTGTAGGCGCTGATGTCGCTGTAGGTGGTGACATAACCGCCGGCGGGCAGGGGCCGGCCGCGCAATTCCAGCACCTGGCCGGAATCCAGTACGCGCTGGAAAATATGGGGCGAGCCGGCGCGCATGAATGCAATGCGTTTGTCGATTTCCTGTTCGATGTCCAGGCGCGAGGCCGGGCCGAGCTTGCCATTTTCAACATTGAAGCGGATCAGGTCCGCCACGGGCCGCCCCACATACAGCATGTCTGCCGGGTAGCCGAAGAGCTGCAGATAGCGTTGATTCCAGGCTACCAGCCGCATTTCGGCGTCCACCACGCTGACGCCCTGGTCGATGTTTTCGAGGGTGGCCAGCAGGATTTCACGATTGAAGCGCAGTGCCGGTGCCGCTTCATCGAGGATGGAGACAATGGCGGTAATTTCCATGCCCGTGCCTTCCAGCGCGGTGGTCATCAGCAAGCGGGCGGACGCGGCGCCGACGGCTGCCGCCAGCAACAGTTCCGTGGCATGGATCCAGGTGGCATCGGCAGCCATGCCGGGTGTCAGCGTCAGGCCGCGCTGGCGCGCCTGTTCTTCAAAGGCTTTCTGGGCCGCCGGTTCGCCAATGATGCGGCTGGCCAGCGCCTGCAGATCAGCGACCTGCAGGTTGCCGCGCCACTGGCCGGGTGCCTGGGCCCGGTGCTCGGCGTAGGGATTGAGAAAAGGTTCGGCGCGCAGTCGTTCCGCCAGGCCTGGCGGCCAGCGCATGGACACCAGCAACATGGTCAGTCCGTTGAGCAGCAGCGACCAGAAGGTGCCATGCGTCAAGGGGTCCCAGCCGGTGCTGCCGAACAGGTGGTGGGGCCGCAACCAGTGCAGCCCGAAGAGGCCTTCCAGCATCCAGGCCGGATTCAGCCAGCCGCTTTCGGTAAGGCTGGGGAGCAGCAGCGTGTAGGTCCAGATGCCGAAGCCGATGAGCAGGCCGGCCTCTACACCCCGGCGGCTGGTGCCGCTCCAGTACAGGCCGCCGATCAGGCCCGGACCGAATTGCGCGACGGCGGCAAAGGCCATCAGCCCGAATGACGCCAGGGCCGTGTCGCTGCCGCTGGCGCGGTAATAGCCGTAGGCCAGCGAAGCCATGAAGAAGATGGCGACCCGGCGTATCCACAGCACGGTGCTTGCGACATTGCGGTCCAGCGAGCCGGCGCGGCGGCGGCGCAGCAGAATGGGCATGATCAGGTCATTGCTGATCATGGTCGAGAGCGCCACACTGGCGACGATCACCATGCCGGTGGCGGCTGAGAATCCGCCGATATAGGCGACCAGCGCCAGCGCGGCGTTGTTTTCCGCCAGCGGCAAGGCCAGCACGAAGCTGTCCGGTGCGGTATTGCTGAAACCAAACAAAGTGGCGCCCGCGCTGGCGATGGGAAGGACCATCAGGCAGACGATCACCAGATAGCCGCCAAACCACCAGCGGGCCCGCCGGATATCGGCGACATCGCCGCATTCGACAATGGCCACATGAAATTGGCGGGGCAGGCAGACCATGGCGGCAAATGCCAGCAAGGTTTGACCGACAAAACCGATCGGGGGGGTGTCCAGCAGGGTGCGGGTCGCTTGTACCAGGCTGGTGCCGCTGCCGGAAAACCACAGGATGGAAAAGACGCCGATGGTGATCAGCGCGATCAGTTTGACCAGGGACTCGAAGGCGACGGCGAGGATCAGGCCGGGACGGTGTTCCGTGGCATCGACCTGACGCGTGCCGAACATGACGGAGAACACGGCCATCAGGATGGCGACGTAGAGCGCCGGGTCGCCCAGCAGGCTGTTGCTGCGCGTCGGGCCGGTCAGGACATCAAGGCTGAGGGCCACGGCTTTGTATTGCAGGGCCTGGTAGGGCACGGCTGCGAGCAGGGCGATGAGCGCCACGAGTGCGGCGAGCCGCTGTGACCGGCCATAGCGGCTGGCGATGAAGTCGGCAATGGAGACAGTATTCTGGGAGCGGGCAATCAGGGCCAGCCGTTCCATGATGCGCCAGCCGAACATCATCATCAGGAAGGGGCCGAGATAGATAGGCAGGTAGCCGATGCCATAGCGTACGGCGGAGCCCACCGCACCGTAGAAAGTCCATGAGGAACAATAGACGGCCAGCGCCAGGCTATAGACCGCTGGCCGCAGCCAGGGCCGCTGGGGGTAGAGCGGGTAGCGGTCGCCAGCCCAGGCGACCGCAAACAGCAGCGCGGCATAGCCCAGCGAAACCAGCAAAACCCAGGCTGGCAGCATATGTCGTCCTTTTGCGGCGCATGGCCAAAGTCCGGGCCGGCCGGTTCAGGGCACGGCCCGGTGTACGTTCAGGGTCAGCCGCGTTCCGTTGATTGGCGTTCCGGAAACAGCACATCGGTATAGCCGAACAGTCCGAAGTCCTGAATGCGCGAGGGATACAGGCGGCCGATCAGGTGATCGTATTCGTGTTGGACCACGCGGGCGTGAAAACCTTCGGCTGTGCGGCTGATCTCTTCGCCCTCGGGGGTGTAGCCGGTGTAGCGGATCGCACGGTAGCGCGGCACGACGCCGCGCAAGCCCGGAATGGACAGGCAGCCTTCCCAGCCGTCCTCGGTTTCTTCAGTCAGGGGCTCGATGATGGGATTGCACAATGCCGTACGGGGGACAGGCGGCGCGTCGGGGTAGCGTTCGCTGTGCTCGAACCCGAACACCATGAGCTGCAGGCTGACGCCGATCTGCGGCGCGGCCAGACCGACGCCGTCGGCGAGATCCATGGTTTCGAACATATCGGCAACCAGGGCCCGCAGTTCGGGGGTCGAATAGTGCTCAACGGGTTCCGCAATTTGCAGCAGCAGCGGATCTCCCATTCTCAGAATCTCTCGAATCATTAGTGTGCTCCTGATCCGTTGTCGAAGCCAGGCACAGGGAATGGCCTGGGTTGATACTGGCTGGACAAGCCTGTCCGGTAAAGCTGAACCAAGCCGCCGGGCCTGCTTGCCCGCGGCGCCGGTAACAGGCGGGCAAGGCCTGTCGTTTCCGTGTTTTTCTTATTGTAGGCAGATGGCGCTGCGCCGCACAGCCTCATCAGGTTGAAATAAATATCTATCTCAATCGTCTTTTTGTCTAAACTCCGGGGCAGGACGTCTCTGGCATGGTCAGCCATGGCGTATTCGGGCATGCGTGCCGTTTCAACAGACCGGATTGATTCATGACTATCAACATCAAACAGATTGTGGGGGCTTGCCTGCTGGCGTGGGCAGGAACGGCAGCACAGGCTGCGACGGATGACTGGAAAAGCCAGTACGACCAGGCGATCCAGCGGTATCAGGCGCAGGATATGGCGGGCGCGGAAAAAGCCGCCCGCGCCGCCCTGAAAATCGCGGAGACTGGCAAGGGCAATACCAAACCCTATATGGCCAGCAGTCTGAACATGCTCGCCATGATCCATAACCAACGGGGCGAGTATGACAAGGCAATCGAGCTGCAGCAGCGCTCGCTGACCTTGAGCGAACAGTCGCTGGGTAAACATACCAACACGGCCTCGCTGGCTTACAACCTGGGCAATATGCTCGATGAGCAAGGACGGCGCAGTGAAGCGCTGACCTACTATCAGCAGGGTCTGGAGGTGGTGTCCGGCCTGCCGTCGAATGCGCAGAACGACACGCTCAAGGCCAATCTGAATGCGGCGCTGGGCCGGGTCTATGCCGCCATGGGCAACCAGGCCGAGGCTGAACGCTATACCAGCGCGTTGCTGGGTTCGTCGGCTGAACTGCCGCCGCTGGTGCGGGCCGACGGCCTGACGCGCCAGGCGCGTGTGCAGGAATCCCGTGGAGACTGGCAACAGGCCCGTGCCTCCCTGGAGGAAGCCTTGCAGTTGCGTCGTCAGGCCTTGGGAGACAACGATATCGTCGTGGCGCAGAGCGAGGGGGAACTGGCAGCCTTGCTGAACCGCCAGGGGCTGCATGATGAAGCCGTGCCCTTGCACCGGGCTGCACTGGCGCTGCGGGAGCGTATCAACCCGGACGATCCGGGCATTGCCGGGCATTTGAATGAACTGGCGATCTGGCATATGAGCCGCAAGGAGTATGCGGAAGCGGATCCGCTGCTGGCGCGCGCGCTGGCGCTGGTGCAGCGCGGGCAGGGCGAGCAGAGCCTGGCCGCCGCGCATCTGCTGTCCAGCCAGGCGCGCCTGCGTGAAGATCTGAATGATGAAGCCGGTGCCTCAGCGCTGTATCAGCAGGCGCTTGATGCCTATGCCACGCATGGCAGCGATAAAGAAGCCTTGTTGGGGCAGGCGCAAATCCTGAACAATATGGCGGGTCCGATCTACCGCAAGCGCCGGTTCGCAGAGGCGGAAAAATTGTTCCTGCAATCCCTGGCCTTGTCCGAGCAGGTGCTGGGGACGAACGATGCGCGCTTGCTGCCAGTGCTGGAAAATCTGCATGCTTTGTGCGTCAGCCAGGGCCGCAGTGCGGATGCGTCTGGCTACGCCCAGCGTATCGACAGTATCAAGCAGGGATCCGCCGCAGGCGCTTGATCACAGGGCGGCTGGCGGGTCTTGCGGGTTATTCATCCGCAATCCGCCCGCAATCTTCCCGTTAGCCGCGCTGGCCAATGCTGTCGGGGTTGTGCCAGGGCGGTGATTCGAATGCGCCGATCAGGAAGTCCCGCAGCAGCTGGACTTTGAGCGGCAGCAGCGTGCGGGTGGGGTACACCGCATGCACGGAGATGGTGCCTGCCTGCCACTGCGGCATCAGCTCTACCAGGGCGCCGCTGGCCAGGGCGGCATGGCTGAGAAAATCCGGCTGCAGAATAATGCCTTGTCCCGCCAGGGCCAGGGCCAGGCAGGTCGAGCCGCTGTTGGCATGGGCCCGGGGCTGGATGCGCAGGCCGCTGCGCTGCCCGTCGGCGTGCGTGAAGCGCCAATCGTCGCCATGGGACGAATAGCTGTAGCTGATGATGGCATGCCGGGCCAGCTCCTCTGGGTGGGCAGGCGTGCCGTGGCGTTCCAGATAGGCTGGCGCGGCGCATAGCACCATGCGGGTCTGGGCCAGGGGGCGGGCAACCAGCCCGGAAGCGCTCAGGTTGCCGATGCGTACTACCAGGTCATAGCCTTCCTCGACCAGATCGACCACGCGGTCGGACAGCACGATATCCATTTCAACCTGCGGATTGAGTGCCATGAACTGCGCCCACAGAGAGGCCAGATGCAGGATGCCGAAATCATGCGGCGCGCCGATGCGCAGCCGGCCATGGGCCTGGGTGGCGCGCGCGCCTGCTTCGTCTTCGGCTTCACGCACCGCAGCCAGGACTTCCTTGCAGCGCAGGTAATACAGGCGCCCCTCGTCCGTGAGTGACAGACGGCGTGTGGTGCGATGCAGCAGGCGGATGCCCAGATGCTGTTCCAGATCCGCTACCTGGCGGGAAACTGCCGGTTTGGACAGGCCTGTGGCTTCCATGGCGCCGACGAAGCTGCCGGCATCCACCACGGCAACAAAAGTATTCATGGCCTGCAGCCTATCCATGTGTGCTCGCGAAGACGGGAAATTTGCGGGAGTATGGCGGAAATTTTATGCTGGATGCCGGGGTTATCCCTTGTTCTGGCTGTATTTATGCCACGTTGCAGGTATTTTGCAGGGACAGGAAGCACATGCAGGTGTAATGCATGATTTAGAATTTCTGTGACATGCTTGCCAGGAACGGGCTGCGGGCTTCAGGCCACAGCCGCAGGCGAGGTATGGATTGGAGGCGTGGCGCTCGGATAAGGGTTGCGTTTCTTGGCACTCATTTCAAATCCAAGTGGAAATCAATGCAGCTTGATAAAGCGGATCTGGGCATTCTTAGGCTCTTGCAGGAAAACGCACGTTCTTCATTCGATGTCCTGGCAGCCGAAGTCGGTCTGTCATCTTCAGCGGTACTGCGGCGCGTCAAGCGCCTGGAGTCTGAAGGCCTGATCAAAGGCTACCGGGCGGTGATCAACGCCGAGGCAGCAGGCATCGGTCTGATGGCCTATGTCAACGTGAGGCTGGAAAAGCAGGTGGGCGCGGCGCAGGTCGGCCCCAAGGAGTTATTCCAGGCGTCGGTGCAGTCCTGGCCAGAGGTCGTGGAATGTGTCTCGCTGACGGGCGAAATGGATTTCCTGCTGCGGGTGGCGGTGCGCGATATGAACCACTTTTCGCGCTTTATTTCCGACAAGCTCCTGCATCACGAGAGCGTGCGCGATTGCCGCTCCAGTTTTGTCATGGAGTGGGTCAAGGAAAATAACGGTTTGCCGCTGGAAGAAGCCTGATCCTCCGGGCGCGTGGCCCGAAGGATCAGCAAAGAAATACCAGCTGAATGAAGCGTAGCCGGCATTCCGGAGAGACAGCCCCTGCTGGGGCTGGAGAGGAACAGCGAGACAGGGCGCGCAGGCGCCCTGGAAATTACGCGGTGACTGTCGTTTGCGGCTGGCGCTGGGGGCCGAGCGGGCCGTAATCGAATTCAGCGGTCGCCGGGCCGAATTTCTTCAGCCCTTCCGGCGCGTCGAACGGATCCAGGTGCAGCTCGACAAAGATCAGGCGATCCGGCGTGCCGTCGGCCTGTTGCAGTACCTGCTCCAGTTCCGTTTCCGTGCGTGCGGAAAGCGTCAGATATTTGTCCTGGCCGGCAAAGACGCCAGGCAGCGCCTGGTAGTCCCAGTTGGCGACATCGTTATAAGCGTCGCGCATGCCCAGGATGAAGCGCTCGATGGTGTAGCCCCGGTTGTTCACCAGGAAAATGATGGGCTTCTGGTCGTAGCGCAGCAGGGTCGAGAGTTCCTGCGCCGTCAGCTGGAAGGAACCATCGCCGATGAACAGCAGATGCCGCCGTTCCGGCGCGGCCAGGCAGGTGCCGAGCATGGCGGGCAAGGTGTGGCCGATGGCGCCCCAGATGCTGGCATTGATATAGCTGACCTGTTCAGGCAGCGCTTGTGGCATCAGGCCGATATTCGATGTGCCGGCCTCGGCGACCACCACGTCGCCGGCGCGCACGAAGCGCGCAATGCGCGGCCACAGGCGGGCCTGGCTCAGCGGGGCATCCGTGGCGGGGCTGGGCGCAGCCAGGCGCGGCGCCTGGCCTTCAGGCACGGCAGCTGGCGAATTGACCAAGGCGGCCTTCAGCGCCAGCAGCAGGTCGCGCGGTTCGACGGCGTAATAGGCCGTTCCTTCGATTTCCACCGAATGACCGAACAGCCGGATGGCGCCCTTGCTCGGCAGCTGGGCCGTGAACAGCCCGGAATTGCCCTCGATGAAGCGGGGCGACACATACAGCAGGCAATCCGAATTTTCGATCAGTTCGCGCGTGGCGGGAGCCGAATTGCGGCCGCCGTACAGGCCACGCGAGAGCGGGTGGGTTTCCGGCAGGACAGCCTTGCCACTGCCCAGGGCGGCGTAAGGCGTGCCGGTCGCTGTGGCGAAGTCCAGCAATGTGCCGGCATAGCCGTAGCGGTCTGCATCCATATCCACCAGGATGGCCGGCTGCTGGGCTTCGTTCCAGATCGTCAGGATATGGCGGACTGCCGCTTCCAGGCGGGCCTCATCATTCTTCGCGCGTGGCTGCAGCGGGGCGGCGGGTGCATCGATGATCACATGGGACACATCCGACGGCAGTTGCAGATACACCGGCTTCTTTTCCAGCAGGCAGGCGGTCAGGACGCGGTCGATTTCAATGACGGCATTCTCAGGGGTCAGGCGTGCCTGGGCCACGGTGAACTGCTGCAGGCAGATCATGACATCGTCGTAATTGCCTTCGGCCAGCGTGTGATGCAGCGCCAGGTTGCGGCGCATCGCATGCAGCGGCGGCGCACCCGTGATGCAAACCATCGGCACATGTTCGGTGGCTGCGCCGGCAATGCCGCAGATCGCGCTCAGGTCGCCCACGCCATAGGTCGTCAGCAGCGCGGAGACGCCACGCAGACGCGCATATCCGTCGGCAGCATAAGCCGCGTTGAGTTCATTGCAGCAGCCAACGAATTCCACGCTGCCATCATTTTGCAGCTGGTCGAGAAATTGCAGGTTGTAGTCGCCCGGCACACCGAACATATGTTCAATGCCAAGTTCACGTAGGCGACGAATCAGGAAGTCTCCGACGGTGGTTTGCATGGATAGTCCTTGTTGTTCTGAGTAAAGCCCTGCGCAGGCAGGCGGGCCGTCCAGGCGTCTGTCTCCTGGTATGCGCAGATTATAAGCATCAAAACACGCTGTTGTGCAATAATCAGTCTTATAAATTGGTTGCATTGCGGCATAACTGCGTATTGTTGGTTGTGCGTGCAGTAATGGTGTGAATTGAGGGAAGGGTTGCGACAGGGGCGGGGAGGCCCGGCGCAATGCTTGCCGATAGCCGGAAAACCGCCTTCTGCCTGGTGCATGGCGGCGCTTTAACCGATGTCCGGGCGGCTATTTCACTAGTAACTTATTATCAACAGCGTTATGCTGCGGCGCACACTTTTGTTTGGAACAGTGGCATAGCGCGTCGTAGCGAACCACTATCTGGAGACAGCAGTCATGAAACTACTCAGCAAGGCAGCCGGTGTTTGCGCCGTGACACTCATTGCAGCCGCGCCGGTACAGGCGCAGGACGTCACCCTGAAAATCGCGCATTTCCTGCCTTCCAATTCGAATGCCCAGGTCAATGTCATCGAGCCCTGGTGCGAACAGCTGGGTGCGGAATCGAATGGCCGTATCAAGTGCCAGATCTATCCGTCGCTGCAATTGGGCGGCACGGCGGCCACCCTGCCGGATCAGGCACGCAATGGCGTGGCCGATATCGTCTGGATGGGGCCGGGCTTCTCCACCGGCAAGTTCCCGCGTACTGAAGTGCTGGAACTGCCCTTCATCCTGCCCACGGGGAATGAAGCCAGCAACAAGCTGATCTGGCAGTTCTACAACGACCACCTCAAGGACGAGTACAAGGCCTATGAAGTCCTGGCCATGTTCACCGGCGGTGGCATGGATCTGCACATGCGCAACCAGCCGGTGCGCAAGCTGGAGGACATCAAGGGCAAGAAGGTGCGGGCCTCGCATCGCGTTGGCGCGAATATCCTGGAAGCCTGGGGCGCTGCACCCGTGAGCATGCCGCCGGCCCAGATGACGGAAGCCATTTCCAAGGGCGTGGTGGATGGCGCGCTGGCGTCGTGGGAAGTGGTGCCCTCGACCAAGCTGGATGAAGTGACGCAGTATCACAGCGCCATTGCCGAAGGCGATCCTGCCATCAGCCATACGATCCTGGCGATGGTGATGAACAAGCGCAAGTACGACCAGATGCCGGCTGACCTGCGCGAGATCCTCGACCGCAACAGCGGCGATGCGCTGGTACAGCGTTTCGGTGTGGCCTGGGACAAGTTCACGCGTGATGCCAAGGCGGCATCGGCGCCAGGCAGCCTGATCGACATCGCACCGGAAGATTACGCCGCCTTGCAGCAGGCTGCAGCCGGCGTATCGCAGGACTGGGTCAAGGATGCTTCGCGTCGCGGCATCAACGCGGCGGAATTGCTGGAAGCCGCGCAGAAGCTGACCGCGCCTGCGCAGTAACAAGGCAGGGCAGGCTGTCCGTGCCGTGGTCGTGAGACTGTGGCAAGCAGCAGCCCGGCTGGCTTGCGCCGGTGTCATGAATCGGTCCCGCGTGCAGCGGGGCGTTCATGGCACCGGCGTTTTTCATTGCCGTGCCAGGATGGGGGATGGCGGGTGGCGCCAGGCGCGGGCATGACTCAATCGTCGTGCTCCAGTCCTTCTTCGTGCAGGTCGTGATCGCGATTGCGCTGGATGGTGTGCAACAGCATGGCGTGCAGGTCGATTTCCATCTCTTCCAGGCGTCTGGCCTTGCGCAACGGCAAGGCCAGGCCGCTGGCCGTGGCAGCGTGACGGGCGCCGCTGGCGGAAATGGCAACGGCAACGGGAACCCGAGCGTGGATTTCAAAGCTGTCTATCAGCTGATCTGCGCCCGCTTCGAACAGGGCGCCCGTGCTATCGCTGACGGCATAGCTCTGGGCGCGCAGCGTGCGGCCTTCGACTTCCAGCACGGTATAACCGTGGCAGACGCGCGAAACCGCCGCCCAGGCAGCGGGCTTGTCGATCAGTGAGTACAAGGATTTGCCGCCACCCCCCTGCGTGACCTGGATATAGCCGCCCTCGGCCTGCTTGCCGCGCATCATCGGATGCGAGCGCTCATAAAGGTGATCATGGCCAGCCAGTACCAGATCGACCTCATAACGCAGCAACATCTTTTCTTCCAGGGCCACCAGCGAAAAGTTGGCCGGACTGCGGCCTTCGGTGTTGGTCCAGAGCGGATAGTGCTGCACCAGTACGATGAAGTCGATCTCGCCATTCTGGCGGCGCTGGTAGGCGTCGGCCAGGTCTTTTTCCATGAAATCGAGTTCCTCCATCAATTCCTTGGTGGTAGAGAGGTCGCGCAGCAGCGAACCGCCGGTGCTGAACAGGAAATGGACACGGTGCACATCCCAGGTGAAGTAGGTGCCTTCGCCGGGCTGGCTGAAACGGGTGCGGTAGCCCTGGCCACGGCCATCCTTGGCTTCGTGGTTGCCGGGGCAGGTCATCATGGGCAGCCTGGCGGTATAGGGCTCCAGCATGTCGAAATAGCGGTCCCAGATGGGCTGGTCGCCATTGGCATAGGAAAGATCGCCCGCAACCAGGAGGAAATCCGGGTTTTGTTGCCGCACGCTGTCCATGACGCGTCGGCTGGAGTCGCGTACCGCCTGATCGCCAAAGTGGCAGAAGCGGAATTTTTCGCGCGGGAAGGGGGGCAGGGTATGCACCTCGCTCCAGCCGCCGCCGGACGAACCAACCCGATAGCGTATGCCGCGTTCCGGGTCGATGCTGCTGATCGTGGCGGCGTGGGTCAAGGCATCCACGCCATAGGTTTCGTGGCTGAGGCCGGACGCGCGGAAGGGAAAGGGGGCGCTGAGGATATGGCACTCTTCCATGCCGCTTTCCAGCGGGCCGTATTCCACGATGCTGCCCGGGTCGCGGCTGCCGTCGGTAAACCAGGTCATGGTGCGGGTCGTGAACAGGTCGTCGGTCCAGCTGACGTGCAGGCCGCGTGGTTGCTGCGGCCCGGTCTGAGGTTCGGGCACGACGCAGGGTTCCGGGCCAGGCCCGGGGGTGCCATGGTCGTCATCGACGGGCAGATCCTTGCTGTCGCTGCCGCCGCCACAGGCGGGCAGGGTGGCGGAGGCAAGGCCCAGGACGGCGGCCTTGACCATCTGCCGGCGGGAAAAACGGGAAGTCATTGTCATACTCCTGGCTAAAAGAGCGCCAATTTAGGCAGTCAGTCTTGCCAGGAGGTGACGGGTAATATTTGTTAAGAAATACTGAATGTAATGGGGGTTTAGGAAATATTATTCTTTCCAGGTGATTGTTATCAAAGCCATTTTTTTATCCTCCAGCCCGGCGGTGATATGACATGGCCGCCGCCGGCTTGAGAAAGATGACCATTGCAAGGCAACCGCCCGCGCGCCGGCCTTGCCGGGGCTATCACCAGCCCTTGGCTTGTATGGCTTCCGCGACGGCCTGGGCCATCACGGCATGGCCTTTGGGCGTGGGGTGGAAACCGTCGGCAAAGGCGTACGCTTGCCACCAACCGGTTGCGGCCCCGGCGGGGGCATGGGCGTCCAGGTAGCTATCCGTGCACTGCGTGATGTCATAGGACGGCAGCGGGGTGGCCGGGCTGGCTTCCGGGCAGACGGCATCCCTGGCGTTGGTGAAGCCGAAGCGGCTGGCGTCCTCCGCCCACATGCCCAGTTGTGCAAAGGCATCGACCACGACGACATGCGGATGGTCGGCGAAGGCGCTGTCGAGTTGGGCGTTGAAGGCCGTCAGCCATCCTTGCAGCAACTGTTGTGCTTGCGCGGCCGCTTCCGGCCCGGCGGCGAGCGTCAGGAGCTGCAGCAAGGGCTGGAAGCGCGGGGTGCGGGTAACGTCCGGAATATTCAGGACCGCAATGCGCTGGGCACCGGCGTCCAGCAATTGTTCCTGGATAGCGGCGGCGAAGCGTTCGGCCAGCGCTTGCATGTAGGCCTGCGCGGCGGCTTCGGCGCCATGCTCGCCGGATTGCAGCAATGCCCAGGTTGCGGTTTCGCCCAGCACGTTCTGCAGGAAGGCAGCATAGGACGCGACATCAGGGGTTTGCTGCGTGGCGGCTGACAACAATAGCGCGATATAGGCTTCGATCAGGTCGGCCGCGTCATTGCCGCCGCCGTCCAGCAGCAGCAGGTCTTGAGCGCCGAAGCCGGCCGCGCCTGCCGCCTGCCGGGCATGCTGCATCTGCAACAGGATGCTGGTGGGTTGCGCGGCATCCGGCGCCTGTATGCGTCCGCCCGCGACAGCGTAGTTGGTGCAGCCGGCACGCTGGTTGAAGCTGCTGGCGGAACTTGCCAGATAGTAGCTGCAGGGTTCAGGGGCTTCGGTAGCGCGCGTCAGCAGGTCGGTCCAGAGTGGGTAGGGGACGCCGCTGGTGGATTGCACCGTATGGCGGATGCCGAAGGTGCCGATATCGGACAGGCTGTCGCCGATTACCGTGACGGATGATGTCGCAACCGGTGCTGGCTGTTCGTCGTTATTGCTGCTGCCGCCACAGGCGCCAAGCAGGACCGAGCAAATGGCCGTCAGCGCCAGTGTATTGATGGAGTGCAGGGATTTCGTACGGGAGGTCATACGGAGCTTCCTTTGTCTTCTTCTGGTTGGAAACGGCTACGCAGGAAATACCGGGATACCGCCAGACGGGATATCCGGTTGCGGCGTCATCTGTCCTGGCGAACCCAAGGCAAAGAGGATTGAACGCCGAATGCCCGCAAGCGGGAATCACTGGAAAGGGGGATTTTCTGCCGCCAGGCCGGCCTGGCCTCAGGGCGTGTCGATCAGCTCGGCGGAGGACTCGCGCAGGCATTCCATGAAAAGCTGGGCCGCTGGCGTCAGCGTATCTTCGCGCCAATAGAGCACGGCTTCGCCCAGTGGTGCGAGCGGCGGCAGCGGCAACATGCGCATGCTGCCGCGCTGCACATGGCGGCGCGCCAGCGACAGCGGCAGGATGGAGACGAAATCGCCGCCGCGCAGCAGCGTCAGGTTCAGCGCCAGCGAACTGGATTCGATGGCAGGGTGCTGCAATGTCACGCCCTGTTCGGCCAGGATTTCCACCATGGTGGCAAAGGCGGGCGAGCCTTTCATGGGCGTGATCCAGCGGACGTTGTCCAGGTCGCGCCAGGAGACTGGCGTATCCGGTTCGCCCAGCGGATGACGGCTTCCCACGACGAATACGAAGGGTTCATGGTGCAGGGCCTCGCTGCGTACGACAGGCAGCCGGTCTGTCACCTGGTTGCGCCCTAGCGCCAGGTCCAGATTGGCTTCATCCATCATCTTCAGCAGCCGGTCCAGTGTCGCCTCGACAAAGGAAAAGGAAGCCGTGGGTGCGCGCCGGGTGAAGAGTTCCACGGCATGCGCGATCAGGGGCTGGGGAATGGTGACGACAGAACCGAAGCGCACATGCCCGGCCGTGCCGGCTGTCAGCGCACTGACGTCGCGCCGTGCCAGTTCCAACTGCCGCAGGATCTCGCGGCCGTGTTCTACCAGCACCCGGCCTATGCCGGTCAGCTCGATGGCATTGCCTACGCGTTGCAGGATGGGAGCGCCCAGGGCGGTTTCCATTTCTGCGATCTGTTTGGAAATGGCGGGTTGCGTGACATGGAAGGCCGAGGCGACGCGCGTGACCTGCCCGAGTTCGCTCAGGGCCACCAGGATGCGCAGGTGGCCGAGTTTCAGGCCGCTGCGGAAGAACCGTTCCATGGAATCGCTGCTTGCCGGCATGGGCTTGTCTCCTGTGTGGTGGTGGTTTCTGTTCCGGGATGTGCCTGCAATCATAACCATATGGTTATCCCATTCGCCTGAAACGTGATTTGCCGCAATACCGGTGCGACTTTACTCTTTCCATCGGCAGCACCGTATCAGCGCCAGTTATATCCCTATGCAGCGGTTGAAACGCGAATTTCCCAGGCAAGGCCTGTGGAGCAGCACATAACCGGATGCCTGCAAGGTGACTGCCAGATAACTAGACGTGCCGGACGGCACGCGTTTTGGAGACATAAGCATGAGCACCTCTATTGGCCGGGGCGGGCAGCCGCATGGCGGTTCCGCTGTTCCAGTGTCGCCGGCGCAGCGGGACGCGCTGTACCGCAAGCTGACCTGGCACATCATTCCCTTCCTGTTCCTGGCGTTCATCGTGGCCTACATAGACCGCGTCAACGTGAGTTTTGCCAAGCTGGAAATGCTGGCAGACCTGTCCATGTCCGAAACCATCTACGGGCTGGGCGCGGGCATGTTTTTCATCGGCTACTTCATTTTCGAAGTGCCCAGCAACCTGATCCTGCACCGGGTAGGCGCGCGAGTCTGGATTGCCCGCATCATGGTGACCTGGTCGGTCATCTCCTGTCTGACCCTGTTCACGCAGGGGCCGATCTCGTTCTACGTGCTGCGCTTCTTGCTGGGCGTAGCCGAAGCCGGTTTCTTCCCCGGCATCGTCCTGTACCTGGCCACCTGGTTTCCGTCCAGCCGCCGTTCGCAGATCATTGCGCTATTCATGGTGGCCATCCCGGTGTCGGGCGCCATTGGCGGCCCGGTTTCGGGTTGGATCATGCAGCAGTTCGGCGGCCTGCACGGCATGGCGGGCTGGCAGTGGCTGTTCCTGATCGAAGGCCTGGCTTCCCTGGTGGTGGGCATCGCGGCGTTTTTCATCCTGCAGGACAGCATCGCGAATGTGAAATGGCTCAGTGCGGAAGAAAAGCGCCTGCTCAAGGAAGACCTGGCGGCGGATGACAGCACCCGCGCGCACCACAGTGTGCGCCAGGTGTTCCGCAACAGCAAGGTCTGGTTGCTCGGGCTGCTCTATTTCTGCATCGCCATGGGCAACTACGGGCTGGTGTTCTGGGTGCCCACCGTCATTCAGTCGGCCGGCGTCGCGAATATCGGCAACATCGGCCTGCTGTCGGCGGTGCCGTCGGTCATCAGCGCCGTCGCCATGGTGCTGATCGCGCGGCACGCCGATCGCAGTCAGGATCGCCGCATTCACGTCGCCATTTGTTGCGTGCTGGGCGCGGCGGGCATGCTGGCCTCGGTGCTGCTGGTGGATCAGCTCTGGCTGTCGATCGCGGCCCTGGTCGTGGCGGCCATCGGGATCAACTCCATCGCGCCGGTGTTCTGGGGCATTCCGACGGCCATGATGGGGGGCGCAGGGGCGGCCGCAGCCATTGCCCTGATCAATTCCACCGGCAACCTCGCGGGCTTCGTCAGCCCCTATGTAATCGGTTTCATCAAGGACAGGACGGGCCAGTTGCTGCCGGGCATGATCGTGCTTGCATGCGCCTTGGTCGCGGGCGCCGTCATTGCGCTGTCGCTCAAAAAACAACGGAGTAACAAATGAGTTTTCCTGTTTGCCTCGTGACCGGCGCGGCCACGGGTATCGGGGCAGCCACGGCGCTGCGCTTTGCCCGCGAAGGCTGGGCGGTGGCTATCAACAACTTTGATGACAGCACACGCCCGGCTGCCCAGGCCGTCGCGCAGCAGTGCCGGAATCTGGGCGTGCCGGTCCTGGTCGTGGATGCCGATGTTGGCGACGACGCGGATTGCCGGCGCCTGGTGGCAGCCGTGGACGACGCCTGGCACCGGCTGGATGCCCTGGTCAATAACGCGGGCACGACCAAAGTCGTGCCGCATGACGACCTGGAAGGGCTGGACGCTGCCGAGTTCGAGCGGGTCTATCGCGTCAACCTGATCGGCATGTTCCAGATGACGCGCGCCGCTGCGCCGCTGTTGCGGCGTAGCGGCGGCGATGGCAGCAATGGTCATACGGCGGCTGTCATCAATATTTCCTCTCTGGCGTCGCTCAACGGCACGGGCTCGTCCATCGCCTATGCGGCGTCCAAGGGGGCGGTCAATGCGCTCACGCTGTCGCTGGCGCGCACGCTGGCGCCGCAGGTGCGGGTGAATGCGCTGGCCCCCGGCATGGTGGATGACGGCCTGTTGCGCCGCGTGCTGGGTGAAGACGCCTACGCCGGCATCGTGCAGGGCATGCGGGCGAACTCCCCGCTGGGGCGGGTTTCCCAGCCAGATGAAATCGCCGAGCTGGCCTGGTTCATCGCTGCCCGCACGCCTGCCATGACCGGGCAGGTGCTGGCGATCGAAAACGGGCTGCTGCTTAACACCTGAAGCGTATTTTCAGAAAAGGAATTGCCATGACGGATCTTCACAAACATCGCTCCCGGACCGTGACCGAGGGCATCACCCGCACGCCGCATCGCGCCTTCCTGCGTGCCACCGGCCTGGATGATGCGGCCATCGACAAGCCGTTCGTCGCCATCGTCGATACCTTTGGCGAAAACACACCATGCTCGATGTCGCTCAACCAGATATCGGACAACGTCCGCCTGGGGGTGGCTGCCGGCGGCGGCGTGCCTATCCGTGGGTCGGCGATCTCGGTGTCTGATGGTACCTCCATGAACCACTCCGGCATGCGCTTCTCGCTGGTGTCGCGTGAAACCATCGCCGACAGCGTGGAGATTTTCGTGCGCGCGCATTGCTACGACGCGCTGGTGGGCGTGGCCGGCTGTGACAAGACCCTGCCCGGCATCCTGATGGGGATGGTGCGGGTCAATGTGCCGGGGGTCTTTCTCTTCGGTGGTGCGATGTTGCCCGGCGTGGGGCCGGACGGCAACCCGGCCACCATCCTGACGGCCATCGAAGCGGTTGGCACCGCCCAGCGGGGAGACATGCCGCTGCAGACCTTGCGCGAGATCGAAAAGCGTTGCACGCCGACGGCAGGTTCGTGCCCCGGCCAGTTCACTGCCAATACCATGGCAATGGTGGCCGAGGTGCTGGGGCTGGCGCCGCTGGGCTCGGCCACCGTGCCGGCAGCCTATAGCGAACGCATTGCCGTGGCGCGCCGCGCCGGGGAAAATGTCATGCGCGCCTTGCGCCAGGGGGGGCCGCTGCCGCGTGATCTGGTCACCCGCAAAAGCCTGGAAAATGCCTGTGCGGCGGTGGCCGCGACCGGCGGTTCCACCAATGCCATGCTGCACATTCCTGCCATCGCACATGAGGCCGGCATACGCTTTACGCTCGATGATGTCTCCGAGGTGCTGGCGCGCACGCCGCTCATTGGCGATATGCAGCCTGGCGGGCGTTATCTGGCGGTGGATCTGCATCATGTCGGCGGCGTGCCGGCGGTGCTCAATGCCTTGCTGGCGGGCGGGCATATCCATGGCGATACGCTGACGCAAAGTGGCGAAACCCTGGCAGAAGCACTGCAGGCATTTCCCGGGCCGGACGGCCGGGTGGTGCGGCCGCACGACCAGCCCCTGTCGCCCAATGCAGGCCTGGTGGTGCTGCGCGGCAATCTTGCGCCGGATGGCGCGGCGCTCAAGACGGCGGGCCTGAAGCAACTGGTGTTCTCGGGAACCGCGCGCGTTTTCGAAAACGAAGAAGACTGTATGACGGCAGTGTCCACGCAGGATTATCGCGAAGGCGATGTGCTGGTGATACGCAATGAAGGCCCCAAGGGCGGCCCGGGCATGCGCGAGATGTTAAGTGTGACGGCGGCGATCTATGGTCAAGGCATGGGCGAGAAAGTGGCGCTGCTGACGGATGGGCGGTTCTCCGGCGCGACGCGGGGCATGTGCATTGGCTATGTGGGCCCTGAAGCAGCGGCTGGCGGCCCCATCCGACTGCTGCGCGACGGCGACCGTATCCACATCGACGCGATTCGTGGCAAGCTGGACGTTGAGCTCGATGAGGCCGAAATGGCCGAGCGGGCGCGTGTAGCGCAGCCGTTTGTGCGGGGCCATCTTGGCGGTGTGCTGGAAAAATATGAAGCGCTGGTGCGGCCAGCCAAACTGGGCGCGGTGACGCATTCCGGTGCAGTCGAATGGCCTTACGAGGCGGAACATCCAGGAGACCAACGGTGACGGGAACGGTGAAAGTCGGGTTTTGCGGCATCGGCCGCATGGGTGAGCCCATGGCGCAGCGGCTGCTGGCTGCCGGGCATGAGGTGCGGGTGTGGAATCGCTCGGCAGACAAGCTGGATGCCCTGCTGGCTGCCGGTGCCATCGCCTGCGACACGCCGCAGGCGATGGCCGCCCAGGTAGATATGGTGCTGCTATGCCTGGGGGATGGCCAGGCGGTGGACAACGTGGTGTTTGGCTCAGGCGGGCTGGCGCATGCCGCCGTCCCGCCTGCCTATCTGGTGGATCATTCGACGCTGGCGCCAGCCCTGACGCGCCAGCTGGCCCAGCGTTGGCGTCACGCAACCGGGCGCGCCTGGGTGGATGCGCCCGTCTCCGGTGGCACGGCAGGGGCTGCTGCCGGCACACTGGCCATCATGGCAGGCGGCACAGCAGAGGACATTGCTGCCGTCACGCCGGTATTGCGTGCATTTGCCGCCCGTGTGACGCGCATGGGCGACGTAGGGGCCGGGCAAACCGCCAAGCTGGCGAACCAGGCTATCGTGGCGACGACCCTGGCAGGTATGGCCGAGGCCTTCGTACTGGCCAGCCGCAACGGCATGGACACGGCTGCCGTGCCGTCCGCGCTGCAAGGCGGCTGGGCCGACTCCGTACTGTTGCAGACGCTCTGGCCGCGCATGGTGGCGCCGCCGCAGGCAGCGTCGGGCACCGTGCGCGTCATGCTCAAGGACCTGGATGCCATTGCAGAGCTGGCGCAATCCAGCGGCACGGTGCAGCGGATACTGCCGCAGGTGCGCAGCCTGTTGCAGGCGGCCGTCAGCCAGGGGCTGGCGGAGGCCGACCTGTCGCAGGTGTTTCGCATCGGCCTGACGGAAAGCGTGCAGAACACTTGAAAAACCGGGTGTGAGGTGCCGCGTTGCCGGGCGCTTGCGGTTTGGTCGGCGAGGTATTTTTCAACGTCGAACGGAAAGCGTGCGAGGTCAGCTGTGCTACATTTGCAAACCTTCCAGGCTGGCGGATTGCCGATTCTGCGGTGCCGAACCAGCCGGGGAAACATCCTTGGTGAGGTGTCTCCGCTGCTTGTCCGGCGGGCCACCCGGCGCACCTCAGGCCGGCCAGCCTGAATTGCCGGAGATGGACGGGTGCATGTCTGGGGCGGATTGTCCGGATGGTTGCCGTACCTCTGTCTGAGGTGGCAAACATTTCTGACCGCCCGCGCAGCCCGCGGCAATACCCACGATGGCTTCATTGAAAACCCAGGATATCCTGGCACTCAGCTTCATGACCTTCGCCCTGTTTGTCGGGGCGGGCAACATCATCTTTCCCCCCATCATCGGCCTGCAGGCCGGGCCGCATGTCTGGACGGCGGCATTGGGTTTCCTGATCACGGCCGTTGGCCTGCCGGTTATCACCATCGTCGCGCTGGCTCGCGTCGGTGGCCCGATGGATGCCTTGAGCGGGCCGATAGGACGCGTGGCGGGTGGCATCCTGGCGGCCGCTTGCTACCTGCTGGTCGGGCCCTTGTTCGCAACGCCCAGAACCGCAACGGCCTCCTTTGAAGCCGGCGTGGCGCCGCTGGTGGGCGACACGCCGCTGAGCCTGTTCGTCTATACGCTGCTTTACTTCCTGGTCGTGCTGGCGGTATCGCTCTATCCCGGGAAGTTGCTGGACACCGTGGGCCGTTTCCTGGCGCCGCTGAAAATCCTGGCGCTGGGCATCTTGGGCGTGGCGGCTTTCCTGCTGCCCCATGGCACGGCGGGAGAGGCCAGCCCGGCCTACCAGACGGCCCCGTTTGCGCAAGGTTTTGTCAACGGCTACCTTACGATGGATACCCTGGGCGCACTGGTGTTCGGCATCGTGATTGTCAATGCCATTCGTTCCAAAGGGGTTGACTCCCTGCGGCTGATCACACGCTATGCCATCATTGCCGGGCTGTCCGCTGGCGTGGGGTTGGCGCTGGTGTACATCAGCCTGTTCCGCCTGGGGGCGAGCAGCCATGAAATTGCCAGCCACGCGAGCAATGGCGCGGCCGTGCTGCATGTCTATATACAGACGGTCTTCGGGGATGTAGGCAGTGCGTTTTTCGCCATCCTCATGTTCCTGGCCTGCCTGGTGACGGCGGTGGGGTTGACTTGCGCATGCGCTGAATATTTCAGCCGAGTACTGCCGATTTCCTATCGGCAACTGGTCTTTCTGCTGACCGCCTTTGCCTTGTTGGTTTCCAATCTGGGCCTGACGAAACTCATCCAGTTGTCCGAACCGGTATTGGGGGCGATCTACCCGCCCTGCATCGTGATGGTGGCGCTCAGCTTCTGCTGGAAATTCTGGCATGCGCCGGGTCGGGTCGTTGCCCCGGCGATGGCCGTTGCACTGATCTTTGGCGTTTGTCATGCCTTGGCGGATATCGGCCAGGGCAACTGGCAGCCCGCCTGGCTGGAAACCTTGCCGCTGACATCACAAGGCCTGGCCTGGCTGCTGCCGGTGCTGATCGTCATCGTCCTGGGCACTGCACTGGACGCCTGGCGCGGCCCCAGCGTACGCAGGGAAATGGCCCTGCGTTGACGCGGCGGCGAGGCAGAACAGCCATAAGCTTGGCGTAGCGAATAGCAAAAGGCCCCTCCCGCCGCCAGGGCCGCACCAAGGCAAGGCAGTTCCCTTGGGGGCAGCAAGCGGCAGCAGGCGCAGCGTGGGGCCGTCCCCGGCGCCGGGCCGTTCCAAGGCGGGGCAGCCCCCTTGGGGGGGTAGCAAGCCATAGGCGCCGCGTGGGGGACGGCCCGGCGCCGGGCTGTCCCAGGGCGGGACAGCCCCCTTGGGGGGTAGCAAGCCGTAGGCGCAGCGTGGGGGCTCTTTTTCTTTTCGCCGGGCCGCCTTGTTTCTACATCAACACAGGAAACACGGTATTCTCCCTGCTTCCGTGTTCTCCGCTTCCGTTGCGGACCTCCCGTTTCCATGTCTATCAAACCCTCCATCCTGCTCCAGCACCTGGCGCCCAAGCTCATGATGACGCGCCTGGCCGGTTCGCTGGCCGATTGCCGTGCTCCGTGGCTGTCGCAGTATCTGATCCGCTCCTTTATACGCAAGTACCAGGTCAATCTGGGCGAAGCCCTGCTATCCGATCCCTCTCAATTCGGCAGCTTCAATGAATTTTTCACCCGGGAACTCAAACCGGGTGCGCGGCCCTTGGCCGATGCCGACTGGATCTGTCCGGTGGATGGCACGGTCAGCCAGTTTGGGCCGTTGCGCGACGGACGTCTGATCCAGGCCAAGGGGCAGGAGTACACCGCTGCTGCCTTGCTGGGGGATGCCGAACTGGCTGCGCAGTTCCAAGGTGGGCAGTTTGCGACGCTGTATCTCAGCCCGCGTGACTACCACCGCATCCATATGCCGTGCGCAGGCAAATTGCTGGGCATGCGGCATATTCCGGGCGAACTGTTTTCCGTCAATCCTGTCGTGGTGGAGGGCATACCGGGCCTGTTCGCTCGTAATGAACGCTTGGTGTGCTGGTTCGAACATCCCGAGCAAGGGGTGTTTGTGCTGGTGCTGGTGGGCGCGGCGATTGTTGGCAGTATTGCAACGACCTGGCATGGTCTGGTGACACCGCCGCGGCGCCGTGAGGCGCGTGAATGGCGGTATGGTGGCGCCGGGCAGCCAGAAGCCGCGCAGTTTGAAGCCGGCCAGGAAATGGGGCGTTTTCAGCTGGGCTCCACCGTCGTGGCCTTGCTCCCGCCGGGTGATTGGCGCTTCAACCCGCAATGGCAGGACGGCCGTGCCATCCGTCTGGGCGAAACCATGGCGGATCTGGCCTGAACGAGCGGCATGTGGCAGCGCGCCTGCTTGCGGGCAGGGCGCATGCCTGCTTCACCCACGTTCTTCATCCGTGGGCGAGAGATCCTGCCAGGGGGCGAGTCCTCTCCCGCGTGATAAGGCGCGCCGCCGTTGCCATGGCGCATCCGGGGCAAATGATCCCTGGCGCTTGAGCCCCAATGTCTGATCTCCTTTCCCCTAGGCAGCGTACATAACGCTGCCTTTTTGTTTCTCTGGGCAAGGATCGGTGTACAAACAGAATCTTGCAATGCCGTGGCGCACCCGGCAGCCCTATGCCGTAGGGTAAGGGCCGCAGCGCGGCGGCGGGGCAGGCCCGGAGGATCCGGACAGCACATCATCGCTGTCACGCTCAGGGTGAGACCGGGTCACGAATGGGCCCACGAACCGGCTTGACAGCGGTGTGACCCACCCATATGGTTGAAGCGTCGTCTGGTAAAAAGAGAGTCTCTCCGCCTCATTGCCATGCAGCTTGGAATCAAGCACGGCAAGGGTATGGCCGGCGTGCTGGCCTAGACATTCCCCGATCGCCATGGCGCCCCTGTGACGGGTGCTTCACACAAGGAATCCTGATGTCCACTGAACGCTTTCGTGCCCTCATGCTCAGGGAAGAACAAGGCAAGACCCAGGCGGCTGTCGAACACCTGGAGCGGCATGCCCTGCCTGCAGAAGACACGCTGATCAAGATTGACTACTCAACCATCAATTTCAAAGACGCGCTGGCCGTGACCGGGCGAGGCAAGATCGTACGCACCTGGCCTCTGGTGCCGGGGATAGACCTCGCGGGTGAAGTCGTGGAATCCCGTGATCCGGCGCTGCTGCCGGGCATGAAAGTCGTCTTGACGGGTTGGAGCGTCGGTGAAAAATACTGGGGGGGCTACTCACAATACCAACGCGTCAAAAGCGAATGGCTGGTGCCGCTTCCGGCTGGCCTGAGCACGCGTCAGGCCATGATGATAGGCACAGCCGGTTTTACCGCCATGCTGTGTGTCGAGGCCCTGGAAAAAGCGGGCATCACACCCGACAGCGGCACCGTACTGGTAACGGGCGCGGCGGGTGGCGTAGGCAGCGTGGCGACCGCCATCCTGCATAAACGGGGCTACACCGTAACGGCGTTGACGCGCAACCCGGCCAAACATGACTACGTCAAAACCCTGGGGGCCGCGGCATTTGCCGATGGCCCGCAATGGGCCGAAACCGCCCGCCCGCTCGAAGGCCAGCGCTGGGCTGCAGCAATTGATGCCGTCGGCGCCAAAGTCCTGGCGCGGGTACTGGCAGAAATGCACTATGGCGGCGTCGTAGCGGCCTGCGGCCTGGCAGGCGGCGCAGACCTGCCCACCACCGTTATGCCCTTCATCCTGCGCAACGTCAGCCTGCTGGGTGTGGACTCCGTCATGCAACCGGCTGCCAAACGCATAGGCATCTGGAACCGCATCGTCCAAGACCTGCCTTTGGACATGCTGGAGGGTATTACGGCAAGAACTGTATCGCTGGATCAGCTGCCCCAGGCATGCGCAGACATGCTCGACGGCAAGCTGCAAGGCCGCGTGCTGGTGGATGTGAATGCGGGGGCTGATGACTGAGGGGACAGGAGGGGGATGGGTGCCGCCCTTATGGCGCTACGCTTGTCTCCCCTATTTGCAAGCTGACTCTGGACTTAGTCGAGAATGAGCGACTGCGCTTGGACATCCCGCATGCCTACGGCCTGCCCGTAGCGCGCAGTCGATCTTGTTTCGGACTGCCCTGGCAAAGAAAAAGCCGCCAAGCTTATCGAAGCTTGGCGGCTTTTCAGAATCTGGTGCCCGGGGCCGGAATCGAACCGGCACGCCTTGCGGCGGGGGATTTTGAGTCCCCTGCGTCTACCAATTTCACCACCCGGGCAGGATGATCGCAATTGTGCCAAAAAGCACACGCGGAAGAAGCTGAGTTGCTGATTATATGCGTTCTCGAGCAACTTGACCAGATATCATCGTCCCTCTTGAAGTTTCTAGCGTCGTTCTATGGTTTCCTTGACGACGGAGGCGATGCCATCGGCATCCAGGCGATAGTGACGATACAAGTGTGTTGGCGGAGCGATCAGGCTGTATTCGTCTTGGATGCCGTGGCGGCGCAGCCGCGTTGGGCAACCTTCGTCGGCCAGGACTTCGGCGATCGCGGCACCTAATCCTCCCAGCACGTTATGTTCTTCTACCGAGATCAGGCAGCGACTTCGGGCCGCCGCTTTTAGGATGGCATCGCGGTCCAGAGGTTTGACGGTGGGCATGTCGATCACACCTACGGAGTAGCCCTGGGCGTTGAGTTGCGCGGCTGCTTCCAGCGTTGGGTGCAGCGGCATGCCGCAGGCGATGATAGTGGCATCCGTTCCCTCGCTGTGTTCGATGGCTTTTCCGATGGTGAAGGGCGTGTCGTCTGCATAGACCTGTGGGTCGCGGCCTCGGCCGATCCGGAAGTAAATGGGTTGATCCCAGTCGGCGCTGGCTTGGATAGCCTGTACCAGTTGCGGGCCGTCCGCCGGCGAAATGATGGTGAGGCCGGAAATGGCTCGCATGGTGGAGATGTCCTCCGTCGCATGGTGCGAAGTGCCATAGAATCCCAGAGAGATGCCTGTGTGGTGGCCTATCATCCGGACGGGTTGTTTGCAGTAGGCAACATCCATGCGGATCTGTTCGCAGCATAGGAGGCCGATGAACGATGCGAAGGTGGCGATGAAGGGCATGTGCCCGGTCGTGGCCAAGCCGGCCGCAGCAGACACCATGTTTTGTTCGGAGATACCGAACTGAATGTAGCGGTCGGGATGACGCTCCGCGAAGCGATTCAGGCCATTTGAGTATTGCAGGTCAGCGGAACCGGCGATGATGGGATGACCTTTATCCACCAGGCGTAGCAAGCCGTCAGAAAGATAGTTCAAGCCAGGCTGATTAGCGTTGAGGGCACGGTACTGCCAGGAGTCGGGGTGTTGGGTGGCGGTCATCATGATCAGATCTCTCGTTGCTCGATTTCAGCAATGGCGCGTTGGGCATCTTCCGGAGCGAGGTAGCCTAGGTGCCAGCCCGGTTCTGTCTCCATGCAGGTGACTCCTTTGCCCTTGATGGTCCGCGCGATAATGCAGACGGGTTTGGTGCGCTTTGTGTTGCGCTTGACAGCCTCCAGCGTACCCACGACGGCCTGCAGGTCATGGCCGTTGATTTCAATGGTGTCCCAACCAAAGGCCCGCCATTTGTCGGCCAGGGGTTCTACACCCATGACGTCATCGACCTTTCCGTCTAGTTGATAGCCGTTGCGATCGACGATGGCGATCAGCCGCGAGAGTTGGTTGTGCCCAGCGAATAGAGCGGCTTCCCATACTTGGCCTTCCTGCATTTCTCCATCGCCTAGCATGACGAAGACATGGAAGTCGCGTTGCGATAGACGGCCACCCAGCGCCATGCCTGCACCATTTGAGAGTGCGTGGCCGATCGACCCAGAGCTGAAGTCGATACCAGGTACTTTCGTCATATCAGGGTGATCGCCCAAGGGATTGCCCAGACGGGTGTAGTTGTCGAGCGTGTCGCGGTCGATGTAGCCGTACTCCGCCAGAATCGGGAATAGGCCAACGGCTGCATGGCCCTTTCCCATGAGGAAGCGATCGCGGTCCGCCCAATGCGGGTTGCCATGCTCCAGGCGCATGACACGGTAGTACAGGGCGGCAAAGATTTCTGCTGCCGAGAAAACCGAGCTGTAGTGTCCGACCTTGGCGATTTCGATCAGACGTATGGTTTCCAATCGAATCATGCGCGCTTTGTTGCGTAAATGTTGTAGCGCAGGGTCGTCTAGTGGGCACGGGACTGTGAGTGTCGTGTTCATGATGACAGTTGTCTCCTCATACGGGATAAATGGCGCCTTCCATCAAGAACGAGAAGGACGGGCGCTGCCTGGTTGGAGCCAGGTTTTTGGTTTGGTGAAAATGACTTTGAATCTGTTTAATGCATCATATATCATGCATCAAAACACCACAATCATCACCGAGGAGGATTCATCATGGTTGCGATTTTTGGCGCGCCGCGCCGTTATGTGCAGGGTGAGGGCGTACTGGCGAATGTCGGTGCGGAGTTATCCAGGGTGGCGCAGCGTGTGCTGGTGCTACTGGATCCGATGGTCGATGGTTTGGTTGGCGACGCGATTGCCGCTAGTGCACGGCAGCATGGCGTTGAGCTGCAGCGGGTAGTGTTTGGCGGCGAGGTGACGTATGCGGAGTTGGCACGTTTGCGTGATTTGAACGTGGGAGAGGTGCCGGATCTTGTGTTGGCAGCCGGTGGTGGCAAGTGCCTGGATGCTGGCAAGGCGCTGGCGCAGGGTTGGAATGCACGGGTGGCGATGGCTCCTACGATTGCTTCCAATGACGCACCGACCAGCCATGTGTATGTTATTTATGATGAGCATCACCATATGGTGGCTGTCGAGCGTTTGCTGGGGGGAAATCCAGATTTTGTACTGGTAGATACAGGGGTGATCGTGCGTGCCCCTGCGCGGCAGTTGGTGGCAGGGATTGGCGATGCGCTCTCCAAATATTTCGAGGTGACGCAGTGTATGGGTGCTGGCGGCTGCAATGTATTTGGCGGGCAGCCCCTGCATATTGCCGGTGTGCTTGCGCGTACTTGTCTGGAGCAGTTGTACCGACATGCCTCCGCTGCCCTGCGCGCTCAAGCGAGGGGTGAAGTGGACGAGTCCTTTGAACGCTTGGTCGAGGCAACCGTTTTGCTAAGTGGTCTGGCTTTTGAGAACGGCGGTTTGTCGATTTCCCATGCCGTGACGCGTGGACTGACCGCAGTGCCAGAGACGGCAGCAGCACCGCATGGTTTCCAGGTGGCATACGGCTTGGTAGTGCAACGCGTTCTTGAGGGGGCAACAGCTGATGAATTGTTCGAACTGTTGGCGTTCATGGGGCAGGTTGGGTTGCCACGCAGTTTGCAGGAACTCGCGGGCAAGAAGCTTGACGCGTCTGCGTTCAGTGAAATTGCCTTGCATACCTACGGGGCCCCTCACACCGCCAATTTTCAGCGTCCGTTGACGATTGAAGACATCGAGCAGGCCTTGCGCCAGGTTGAAGCGGGGTTGCTGTGAGGCGATGGTATAAAATCCCCTCAGGCCCATGATCATGGATCATATATCTAAGACCTGAACGCATCGGGTATTTGCACCCGTTCTCGCACAATGGCTGAACTCAAACAGGTTGAAAAAGAAAATCTCTCGATGCGGATCTACCGCCAGATCCGCAGCGCCCTGATCGACGGCCAATATGAGCCGGGCGAGCGGTTGCGTATCGCGACGCTAGCGGCGGAGCTGGGTACCAGCATTACGCCTGTGCGCGAAGCTATCTTCCGTTTGGTCAGTGAGCAGGCGCTGGAAATGCGAGCTGCGACAGCAGTGATTGTGCCAGCGCTGAATGCTGCCAAGTTACGCGAAGTACAGCAAGTGCGTTTGCTATTGGAAGGCGCAGCGGCGGAACATGCGGCACAAATTATCACGCCTGATCAACTGGCTCACATGGAGCGTCTGCAGGACGCGTTTATCGAGGCCGTCGAGGCTAATGACCCGCGTCTGGCAGCGGTGCGCAATCGTGATTTTCACTTTGGTATCGTGACGATTGCAGCCAAACCGACGATTGAGGCTATTGTCGAAAATATGTGGGTTCAGATGGGACCGGTGCTGAATATGTTTCACAGCCGGATGCCGCGGCGGCAGGTATCTACCAAACGGCATCCCCACTACGATGTTTTGGCGGCGTTCCGGCGAAAAGACCCCGAAGCTGCTCGTGAAGCCTTGCAGCAGGATATCCGCTGGAGCAATGTGTGGATCGACGCGATCGAACAGGACCAGCTCTCGGGGCCCCAGCCTGCACAGGTATGAGGTCTGAGGAGGGGCTGACTAGCTCTGGTGAGGGGCATTCGTGGATGATTTTGGCCCGCGGATCTGTCAATCCTGGGAGCAATCAGCCCCAGGAGCGTATCCAGCCCGCCGAAGATATGGTGTCGGCAGGCTGGTTGCCGTTACAGGCCCAGATAAGTGGTACGGAGGTAGTCGTTACCCAGCAGTTCTGGCCCTGTGCCTGAGAGGGTGATTTCACCATTTTCGAGCACATGCCCGATGTCAGCCATTTCGAGTACCTGGAAAACATTCTGCTCGATAATCAGGATGGTCAGGTTGCGTTCGCGGATTTTGGCAATGGATTCGAACAGTCGGTTGACCATGATTGGGGCTAGGCCTAGAGAGGGCTCATCTAGCGCCAATACACGCGGCAGGGCCATTAGCGCACGTCCGACGGCCACCATTTGCTGTTGTCCTCCCGATAATGTGGATGCTGCCAGGTGCTGGCGTTCTTCCAGGATAGGGAACAGCTCGAAGACTTCTTTCAGTGTTTGCTCTCGTCGGGCATGTGCGCGGCGGTTAGTGGCACCTATCAGAAGGTTTTCGCGGATGCTCATTTCGAGGAAGAGTTGCTTTCCTTCAGGTGATTGCACAAAGCCGCTTTCGACAATACGGTGGGCCGGCAGTGCGCCCAACGGTTCTCCGAATAGCATGATGTCGCCCTGTGTCGGCATCAGCAGCCCGGAAATGGTGCGTAGCAGGGTGCTTTTGCCTGCGCCGTTAGCGCCGATGAGTGCCACGATGCTGCCAGGCTCAAGGGTCAGGTTGATGCCTCGCAGAACCGGCATATCCGTATAGCCCGCCCACAGGTTGCGGATCTCAAGCGCGGGCTTGGACATAGTCTTCTCCAAAGTAGGCGGTGAGTACTTCAGGCTGGTTGACGACTTCGCGCGGTGCGCCGTTGGCAATCAGCTTGCCATGATCCATGACGATCACACGGTCTGCCAAGCTCATGATGACTTTCATGACATGTTCGACGATAAGGACGGATGTGCCGCGTTCGCGTACACGTTTGACCAGATTCACCATTTCCATGGCTTCCGTGGGGGTGGCGCCAGCCACCACTTCGTCCATTAGCAGCAGCCTGGGCCGGGTGGCCATGGCACGTCCGAGTTCCAGTTTGCGGCGGTCGAAGGCCGTGATGTCGTGGGCGTCGCGTTCGGCCACTTGTTCCATACCCAGGAAGGTGGCGATTTCTTCGGCCTCACGCCGGATGGTGCGCCGGTCGGAGGAGTGCGAGAAGCCGCCAACCATGATGTTTTCGATGACACTGAGTGAGCCGAACGGCTTGGAAAGCTGGAACGTGCGTCCCAGCCCCAGCCGGCAAACCCGGTAGGGCGGCATGCCGGTTATTGCTTGGCCGTCGAAGCGGATACTGCCGGTGTCGGGGCGGATCACGCCTGAGACCATGTTGAACGCCGTGGTCTTGCCAGCGCCATTTGGGCCTAGTAGGGCCAGGATTTCTCCGGGGTGCAGATCGAAGGACAGTTCGCTGACAGCCTGCAGGCCGCCGAAGCGTTTGCTGATCTGGCTGACCTGCAATAGCGGGGAAGGGCTGGTCATTGCTTTTTCTCCCGGGAAGAGTGTCGTTTGCGTGTGATCAGGTCGATCAAGCCCTTGGGCAGATAGGTGACAGCCAGGATCAGGACAACGCCATATATCACCAGGTGCAGGCCCAGTACACTACCTCCGAACCAGCTGCGTATCGCTTCGGCAATGGGGTGCAGAAGGAAGGCACCCAGTGCTGGGCCGAATACTGTCCCTTGCCCGCCGACGATGGCCATGACTGCCATGTCGATGGAAAGGTCTATGCCCATATTGCGTTCCGGATTGATATATCGGAAGAATTGCGCAAAAAAAGCACCGCCCAAACCGGACATGAAGGCGCTGATCGCTAGTGCGATCAGGCTGTAGCGTGTTGGGTTGATGCCCAGCGATTCCGCGGCGTCGTTGTCGCCCCGGATGGCTTTCAAGTAGTAGCCTAAACGCGAACGCTCCATCCAGGCCGTGGCCGCCATGGCCAGGCACAGCATGATAAGGATGATGTAGTAGTAGGGTACCTTGCTGTTGAATTGGAAAGCGGCCCAGCTATCGCCCACTAGGGGGACGACCAGACCTTCTGCGCCTTTGAGCGGGATACCCAGGAACGAATCGGTGTTTTCGAACCAGATGCGCAGGATTTCTGCAAAAGCGATAGTGGTTAGCGTGAAGTATGGGCCGCGCAGGCGGAATGTAGGCCAGCCGATGCAAACCGAGAGCAGCGCCGCGATGAGGCCGCCGGCCAGCATACCCAGCCAGGGTGTCAGGCCAGCCTGGGTGAACAGCAAGACAGTGACATATCCGGCAACACCGCCAAACACCGAATGGCCCAGCGATAGCTGGCCTACGTAGCCGCAGACGAAGTTCCAGGCTGTGGCCATGTACGCGAAGTACAGGATCATAGTGATGGAATGCAGCGCATAGGCGTTGTTGACGGCCAGCGGTAGAGCCAGGCTGGCGAGCAATGCAATGGCCAGCCAGAACAGTGGCCTGCGCGGATGTAAGGAATTGATCATGTTGTCCCCGCTTACCGTTTTGAGAGTTTGGCGCCCATGATGCCGCTGGGACGGAACAGCAGGACGGCGATGAACAGGCCGAAGGAGAACATTGCCGCAGACGTTGCCGTGACGAACTGGGAGGCGATGGATTCGAATATGCCCAGTACGATGCCTCCAACTAGCGAGCCGGAGATCGAGCCGATGCCGCCTAGCACGACTACCAGGAACGATTTGATGCCGAAGGCTAGGCCGGTTGTTGGCTTGACCGGAAGGAAGACGATCATCAGCGTTCCGAACAGACCGACAATGGCGCAGCCTAGGCCGAAGGTCACGTTGTAGATATTGCGGACATTGATGCCGGAGAGTGCGGCAGCGTCGCGATTCTGGGCGGTGGCGCGTACCGAGCGCCCGAGGTCGCTGTGGCGCAGCCAGAACGACAGGGCCAGGGCGATGGCGATGGCAGACAGGGCGGCGATCAGGCGCGGCAGGCTGACGGGCAAGCCCATCAGGAACAGCGACTCACCGGCAATGTCCACGGAGACCGTTCGTACGTCGGGCCCGAAGTACATCAACACTAGGTTGTCGATGACGAGATATACCCCGGCGGTGACCAGCAGGGCGCTTAGTGGTTCGACTACCATGGCCCGTTCACGATTAAACAGCGGGGCGATGACTCGCGCCTGTACGGCGTAACCGATCAGAAATAGGGCCGGTGCGACCACGACGCCTGACAGGTATGGGTGCATGCCAAAGCGATCCCACAAGTAGTAGGACGCATACATGGCTAGCATCAGGAACGAGCCATGGGCAAAGTTGATGACGCGCAAGACTCCGAAGATCAGACTGAGGCCGAGGGCGACTCCGCCATAGAGGCAGCCGACCAATAGGCCGTTGACCAGCGCAAAGAATAGGATGAGGGGATCCATGGCACTCCCATGTCTGTGGGGGGATGGAGAAGGCCGGTAGTGTCCGGATGATGGCGCTATTGGCCCCGGCACTCAGTCCAGGGCGCGAGGAATTAGCGTTGATTCCAGTCAGGAACGGGCCAGACAGGTTGGGTGGTGTCAGCGCGGTTTGCACGCGGCCAGATGGTCAGTCGTTCACCATTCAGGTTCTGGGATATCACTCCGTGCGCATCGACGTTTTGTCCATGTTCGTCGAAGGCGATGCGCTGGTAGCCATTCATGAGCGCCGGGCCAGTGGTGATGTTGGTGCTTGCCAGGGCATTCCGAATATCTTCGCGGCTACTGGATTTTGCACGTTCCAGCACATCTGCGAGGATGTAGCCGCCGGAGTAGCCGTGGGCACCATAGGAATTGATGTCGTAACCCAAGGCTTTGTGGAAGGCTGCATTGGCTGCCAGCACGAGCGGGTCGGTTTCTGTTTTCAGGCGATCCACCTGTGCATCTTCCTGTACGAACATATAGTCGATGGCTGCTTGTGGCACGGCCTTGTAGAAACCAGGATCTTCGGCACCACCGCCTACGGAGTGCAGGCCATAGGGCAGGTTGATGCGGTTCTGGTGTAACTGCTTGTTGAAGAGAATATGGTCGGATGGATAGGCGGCAATAATCAGCGCTTCAGGACGTGTGGAGCGGATCTTTAGCAACTGGGCAGTGAAATCCATTTGGTTGGGCGGAAAGGCTTCATCGAGCACGATGTCGTAGCCTTGCTCTTTGGCCAATTGTTTGACGACAGCCGCATGTGATCGACCCCAATCCGTCCCTTCGTAGAACAGGCCCAAGCGCTGAGGGCCTTTGCCGGTTTCTTCCTTCAACAGAGTGATTGCGTCGAGCTGTTCGCGAGCGTCGTAGGTCGCTTTATTACCGGGGCGGAAAATGTAGCGGAAGTTGCGTTCCGTGATTTCGTTCTTTACTGAACCCGATACGAGCCAGGGTGTCTTGTAGCGTTCCGCGACCTCGGAGGCTGGGAAAGTGACTGCGCTGTTGTAAGCGCCGACGAGTGCGGCAACGTTTTCGCTTTGGATCAGTCGTTCTGTTTCAGATGCACCGACGTCGGGACGGGATTGTGAATCTGCAAAGATGAGACGGATCTTGGCGCCGCCCTTGGATGTGATACCGCCAGCTGCATTGATCTGGTCAATAGCGATCTGGAGACCAGTGCGGGTTTGGTTGCCTATCGTCGCCGAGCCCCCTGACAAGGGCAGGACAGCACCGATGACAATATCTTCGGCAGCAGTTGCAAGGGGGGCCGCTGTTGTGAAGCCTGCCAGCAGGCTGGCAGCGATCAATGCTTTCAGGGTACGTCGCTTCTGCATGTCTCTCTCCTGATGCTTGTTATAAGATATATGATATTTTATTTTTTATATGGCGATGCCGCGATGCGGGGTTTCCCGTCATTTCAGGCAATGCCAAAGCCGCCATCGACGGGAATGATGGCGCCCGTGACGTAACGTGCGTCGTCCGAGGCGAGAAACCCCACGACGCGCGCGACGTCCTCGGGCTGTCCCCAACGACCCATAGGGATACGGGCCATGATCGGTCCTGCCCGTTCGGGGTTATGCAACGCGCCAGAGGACAGGCGGGTTTCGATCCAGCCGGGCGCAACGGCATTGACGCGAACTTGCCGCGGTGCCAAGTGGACGGCGTATGAGCGTGTCAGTTGTACGACTCCACCTTTGCTCGCGGCATAGGCTGGATTGTTGGGGGATCCGAAGTAGCTCCACATGGATGCCACATTAATGACAGAGCCTTGCGCACGCGCCAGCTTCTCGACGCAAGCCTGGGTGGAAATCATCGAACCGTTGAGGTTGACGTCCACTACCTTGCGAAACCCGTCAGGCCGAAATTCGTGTTTGTCATGCAGGATGACGCCAGCCGCGTTGACCAGGACGTTGATGTGCGGCAGATCCGCAATGCTCTGATTGACTTCTTCTTCGTTGGTGATGTCTGTTTCTGCGAATTGCAGCGATTCCGTCCAGGCTTCTTCGCGGGCTAGGCCCAGACACAGTACATCGTGTCCGTGGTCTGCGAACCAGCGTGCGCATGCCAGACCAATACCAGTACCTCCACCAGTGATAACAGCAATCCGGCGAGTATGCAGATCACTCATTCTCTGTCTCCTGTGTAAGATATATGATGCATCGTATTTTTAATGGAAAAGGCATCTTTGTCCAGTAATACGGGAGCAGGAGCATTGATTTCTTGTTACTGCACGGTATGCCGCGCAGTTGGGAGCGAGTATTGCGTATGGGTTTGCGGGCTCGGAGATCGGGTTCCCGTCCCGCTAAGACGAGTAGCGGCGCTGTTTACTTGGAGCGAGTCTGTGCATCGGAAGGAAGCGTGTCGAATGCGAACGAGATCCCCACGCGTTTCGTGCTGGCGGCGCTATTACGTGTCCCATCACATCATAGAAGAGAGCCTGGGAAGCTCTGTCGTGTGCTGGTCACGGGGGCTCTGGCTGTGTGCTGACGAACTGCCTGCGCCACGATGGCGCAGGCAGTTCGTGGGTTCACTTCTTCTCCGGCAGGAACCAGTTCAGCAGCAGCGCGCTGATGCCGCCGGTCGCTACGCCGGATTCCAGGACGTTTTTGATCGCTTGCGGCAGGTGGCTGAGGATTTCAGGCACTTGCGAGACGCCCAGCCCCAGCGCCAGCGAGACGGCGATGATGAGCAGGGCGCGGCGGTCGAGGTTGATGCCGGCCAGGATGTTGATGCCCGATGCGGCTACCGCGCCAAACATGACCATGGCCGCGCCGCCCAGGACGGGTTCGGGTACGGCTTGCAGGACGCCCGCAACGCTGGGGAAGAGGCCCAGGAGGATGAGCATGGCGGCGATCCAGATGCCTACATGGCGGCTGGCAATGCCGGTGAGCTGGATGACGCCGTTGTTTTGCGCAAAGACAGAGCTGGGGAAGGTGTTGAAGACGCCTGCCAGCAGGGAGTTGGCGCCGTTGACGAGTACGCCGCCCTTGATGCGCTGCATCCAGACCGGCCCATCTACCGGTTCGCGCGAGACTTTGCTGGTGGCGGTGATGTCGCCGATGGCTTCCAGCGAGGTGACGAGGTAGATGATGAGCATGGGCACGAAGAGCGACCAGGAAAAGCCCAGGCCGAAGTGCAGCGGGGTGGGAACCTGGAAGATCGCTGCTTCGCGGGCGCCGGTGAAGTCCAGGCGGCCCATCCAGCCAGCGACCAGGTAGCCCAGTATCAGCGCCAGCACCAGCGCTGTGCTGCGCACCCAGACGACCGGTACCCGGTTGAGGACGATGATGGCGCCCAGCACCAGGCCGGAGAGGATCAGGTTTTCACCATTGGCAAAGGTGCCGTTCTGCATGGCGCTGTAGCCGCCGCCCATGCTGATGAGGCCGACCTTGATGAGGGTCAGGCCGATGAGCAGGACGACGATGCCGGTGACCAGCGGCGTGATGAGCCGTTTGATGAAGGGCAGGATGCGCGAGACGCCCATTTCAATGAAGGAGCCGGCAATGACGACGCCAAAGATGGCAGCCATGACGGCTTCGACCGGCGTGCCTTGCTTGACCATGACGCTGCCGCCGGCGATCAGCGGTCCGACGAAGTTGAAGCTTGTGCCTTGCACGATCAGCAGGCCCGCGCCCAGCGGGCCGAAACGGCGGCATTGCAGCCAGGTGGCAATGCCGGAGATGACCAGCGACATGGAGACGATGAGCGTCGTGTCGCGGCTGGAGACGCCCAGCGCCTGGCAGATGAGCAGGCCGGGGGTGACGATGGGTACCAGGATGGCCAGCAGGTGTTGCAGGGCGGCAATGAAGGCGACGGGCGGCGAGGGGCGGTCGTCAGGGCCGTAGATCAGGTCCTGGCGCGGCGCTTCGGCGGACGCGGCTGGGTGGGGCAGGGGGGCGGTTTGCATGACGGGAAGGCCGGTCAAAGCGCAGCATTTTAACGGGCCGGGCGGGTTTGGGGCTGTTTGCACCGGCGTCTGCCCTTGAAATCGCGGGCGGAGTCCCCATAAATAAGGGATTCCGGTGCGGGCTGAGTGAGCGCCCCGCCGTTTCTCTATCCATTTTCAAGTGTCAGAAAGTACGATGAGCCAAAACGCGACGTCTTCCTCCCCCGAAACCCTGGGTTTCCAGGCCGAGGTGAAGCAACTGCTGCACCTGATGATTCATTCCTTGTATAGCAACAAGGAGATTTTCCTGCGCGAGCTGGTATCCAATGCGTCGGATGCCTGCGATAAGCTGCGCTTCGAGGCGATTGATCACCCCGAGTTGCAGGAAGGTGGCGCCGATCTGGAGATCCGCGTCGATTTCGATAAGGAAGCCCGCACGGTCACGATTTCCGATAACGGTATCGGCATGTCGCGTGACGAGGTGATCGCCAATCTGGGTACGATCGCCCGTTCCGGCACCAAGGAATTTTTCTCCCAACTGACCGGCGACAAGCAGAAAGATGCGCAGCTGATCGGCCAGTTCGGCGTGGGTTTCTATTCTTCTTTCATCGTGGCCAACAAGGTGGTGGTGACGACGCGCCGCGCGGGTTTGCCGGCAGACCAGGCTGTGCGCTGGGAGTCCGCCGGTGAGGGTGAGTTCTCCGTGGCGCCTGCCGAGAAGGCGGGCCGTGGCACGGAGATCGTGCTGCACTTGCGCGAAGGCGAAGAGGAGTTCGCCGACGGCTGGCGCCTGCGCAGTATTCTGCGCCGCTATTCCGACCATATTTCCCTGCCCATCTTGATGCGCAAGGAAAAGTGGGACGAGGAAAAGAATGAGCAGGTCAAGGAAGACGAGTGGGAAAGCGTGAACCAGGCCAGCGCCTTGTGGACGCGCAGCAAGTCGGATATCACCGACGAGCAGTATCGCGAGTTCTACAAGCATGTGTCGCATGATTTCGAAGACCCGCTGGCCTGGACCCACAACCGCGTGGAAGGCCGCAGCGAATATACACAGCTGCTGTACGTGCCGCGCCACGCGCCGTTCGATATGTGGGATCGCGATAGCCGCCATGGGTTGAAGCTGTATGTGCGCCGCGTGTTCATCATGGAAGACGCCGAACAGCTGCTGCCATCCTATCTGCGCTTTGTGCGTGGCGTGATCGACTCTGCCGATCTGCCGCTGAATGTGTCGCGTGAAATCCTGCAGGAAAGCCGCGATGTGAAGGCCATCCGCGATGGTTCGACCAAGCGCATTCTGTCCGTGCTGGAAGACATGGCGGAGAACAAGAAGGACGATTACGCGGTGTTCTGGGAGGCCTTCGGCCAGGTGCTCAAGGAAGGCGTGGGTGAAGACCAGGCCAATCAGGCACGCGTGGCAGGCCTGATGCGTTTTGCCTCGACGGCCGGCGAAGGCGCGGCGCAGATCGTGTCGCTGGCGGATTACATCGGCCGCATGAAGGAAGGCCAGGACAAGATTTACTACCTGACGGCGGACAACTACACCGCCGCCGCCAGCAGCCCGCACCTGGAGCTGTTCCGCAAGAAGGGCATCGAGGTGCTGCTGTTGACGGATCGCATCGACGAGTGGATGCTGTCCTACCTGCGCGAGTTCGAAGGCAAGCCACTGGCGTCTGTTGCCAAGGGCGGCGTGGATCTGGAAAAGCTGGCCGACGAAGACGAAAAGAAGCACCAGGAAGAAGTGGCCGAGAAGTTCAAGCCGCTGGTCGAGCGTCTGCAGACAGCACTGGGTGAGAAGGTGAAGTCGGTGCGCGTGACCGCGCGTCTGGTGGATTCGCCTTCTTGCGTGGTGGTCGAGGAAAACGAACTCAGCCCGCATCTGCTACGCATGCTGAAGGCAGCAGGCCAGGAAGCGCCGGTGATCAAGCCGGTGCTGGAAATCAACCCGGATCACCCGCTGGTGGTGCGCGTGGGCGAAGCGGACGACGCGAGCTTCAACGATTGGGCCGAGCTGCTGCTGGGCCAGGCCTTGCTGGCCGAGGGCGGCCAGCTTAACGACCCGGCCGAGTTCGTCAAGCGCCTCAATCAGTTGCTGCTGCAACGCTGACAGGCGTGACCCGGCGGCCCCTGGCGGGGTTGCCGGGCTGCGCCGGGCAGGGCGGGGCCTGCGCCCGGCGCCATGCCATTGCTTCCAGGGCTGCATGCCGGTTGTTGCCGGCAGGCAGCCCTGATGTTTTCTGGTGTATCCCTACTTGGCGTGTTACTGGCTGCCGCGCACCAGATTGACCGTCCAGATGCCCAGCAGCATGAAGATCAACGAGCCGCAGACATGCACGGTGATCATGCCGGCGGACCAGAGTAGCTGGCCGTTGCGCAGCAGGGTCAGCAGTTCGCCGGTGAAGGTGGAGAAGGTCGATAGGCCGCCAGCCAGGCCGGTAATGATGAACAGGCGCCAGACGGTAGGCAGTTCGGCGACGATACTGGCGTAGCCGATGGCACAGCCGATGATGTAGGCGGCAATCAGGTTGGACGCCAGGGTGCCCATGGGAATCTGGGGCAGCAGGTTGTTGAACAGCGCACTGAGGCCAAAGCGCGCCAGCGCGCCGATGGCGGCGCCGGAACTGATGGCCAGGATTATGGTTAAGGCATTCATGGCGATGGGCCGGGAAGGGTGGAGTGCGCCCGGCAGGCAGGAAGCTGCGCTCGCAGGCGCGGCCGGCGGGACCGTTGCTGCTTGGTCCTGGCGCCGGTCTGCCGGGCACCGGTTCTATTTTTAACGCTTTTCCAGGCGTTTTCCCAGCTTGGCGTGTGCATCGCAGCACCAGGTTTCGCCACCCTTGAGCATGGCTTCGGAGCGCGGCAGGTAGATGTGGCAGTGGGCGCAGCGCACCATGGGTTCCTTGGCGTCGGCAGCTGCGCCGGAGGTGGGCTTCCCTTGTGGGCCTCGGGAGCCACGCGCGCCTGCCTGGTCCCGGCTCTTGAGCTTATGCGTGGCCAGCAGCCGCGCAATGACCATTGCGCCCAGGATGATGAGCAGCCAGAAGAGTATTTTTCCCATGGTTCACAGGTTCCCTTGTAGGGCGACATAAAGGGCGAAGCCGCCGCCCAGGTAGATCAAGGCGAGAAAGCCGGCGCCCGCCAGCGTCCAGCGGACGGCGACGCGGCCGCGCCAGCCCCAGACACGGCGGCCGATCAGCAGGATGCCGAACGTGAGCCAGGCCAGCAGCGTGAAAATGGTTTTCAGGTCCAGCGGCAGCGCCTGGCCCGTCAGGGTGGCGGAAATCAGCGCGCCGGACACCACGGCCAGCGTGAGGGCGCCAAAGCCCAGCGAAATCAGGCGAAACAGCAGTTTTTCCTGGATCAGCAGCGGTGGCATGGCATCCAGCGCGCGGGCGAACAGGGCATCGAACCAGTTGTTGCCGATATTGCGCGATGGCGCCTGCAATTGGCGATCCAGCAGCGTCATGAGTACCGCCTGCAGGGCGGCGATGATGACCAGGCCATAAGAGGCCAGCGCAATCAGCAGGTGCGCGCGCAGCCAGGGTTCGCTGGCAGGCAGCACCGGGTAGGTGATGGGGGCGATAATGGGCACGAAGGCGCTCAGGGCGGCCGTCGGATATAGCAGCAGTTTCAGGCCATCGAGCGGTTCGCGCAGGCTTTCCAGCCAGAAAATGATCATGCCCAGCCAGAGCGAGGCCGAAGCGGCAATGGCCCAGTTGATTTGCAATGCCGGGCCGGCCAGCATGTCCTGTTGCAGGCCCAGGCCATGCAGCAGCAACGCCAGCGGCAGGCCATAGCGCGGTTCGCGTGGCTGCCACGGCTCGGCCTCGGCGCGCGCCAGCGAGCGCCAGGCATGCAGCCCCAGACTGGCGTACAGCAATGTGGCCGCTACGTGAAATACAATGTCGTAAGGCATAGATGCCATTATGCAGAGACAGGTTGCGGCAGACGCGTCGAATGACTGCGTGCCGGACCAACTGATGAACCGATAAGTGTAAGCGAAACCCCAGCCATGCTCGACAATCTTACCCAGCGCCTTTCGCGCGTGGTCAAAACCCTGCGCGGCGAAGCGCGCCTGACGGAAGCCAATACGCAGGAAATGCTGCGCGAGGTGCGCCTTGCCTTGCTGGAGGCGGACGTCGCCCTGCCTGTGGTCAAGGATTTCGTGGCTCGCGTCAAGGAGCGCGCGCTGGGGGCCGATGTGGCCGATAGCCTGAATCCCGGTCAGGCGCTGGTCGGGGTGGTGCATAAAGTCCTGACCGAATTGATGGGTGGTGATCTGGGCACGGAAGCCGGCGAGCTGTCGCTGGCGGTGCAGCCGCCCGCCGTGATCCTGATGGCCGGCTTGCAGGGTGCCGGTAAAACGACCACTACCGGCAAGCTGGCCCGCTGGTTGGCCGAAGGCGGCCATACCCATGGCGGCCGCAAGACGGGCAAGAAGAAAGTGCTGGTGGTCAGCGCGGATGTGTATCGCCCGGCGGCCATCGAGCAGCTGCGCACCGTGGCCGAGCAGGCCGGCATCGACTGGCTGCCTTCCGACCCTAGCCAGAAGCCGCTGGATATTGCACGCAATGCAGTCGATCATGCCCGCCGCCATCATTACGATGTGCTGATTCTTGATACCGCCGGCCGGTTGGGGATTGATGAGGCCATGATGCAGGAGATCAAGGCGCTGCATGCCGCCGTGTCTCCGGTGGAAACGCTGTTCGTGGTCGATGCCATGCAGGGCCAGGATGCCGTCAATACCGCCCAGGCGTTCGCCAATGCGCTGCCGCTCACCGGCGTCGTGCTGACCAAGCTCGATGGCGATGCACGTGGGGGCGCGGCGCTGTCGGTGCGCCACGTGACCGGCAAGCCGCTGAAGTTCGTCGGGGTGTCGGAAAAGCTCGACGGCCTGGAGCCTTTCCACCCCGAACGCATGGCGCAGCGCGTGCTGGGCATGGGCGATATCGTTTCGCTGGTGGAGCAGGCCCAGAAGAACATCGACATTGCCGAAGCGCAGAAGCTGGCCAGCAAGATCAAGTCCGGCGACAAATTCGACCTGAATGATTTCCGCGAACAGCTGCTGCAGGTGCGCAAGCTGGGCGATATGGGTTCTCTGCTGGAAAAGCTGCCGGCGCAGTTCCAGGCGGCTGCTGGGCAGTTGCAGGGCGGCCAGGCGGAAAAGCAGTTGCGCCGTACCGAAGGCATCCTTAACTCCATGACGCCGCAGGAGCGCGCCAAGCCTGAGTTGCTCAAGGCTTCGCGCAAGCGCCGTATCGCCGCAGGGGCGGGGGTGCCGGTGCAGGAAGTGAACCGCCTGCTGAATCAGTTCGAGCAGATGCAGGGCATGATGAAGCAGATGAAGAAGGGCGGCATGGCGAAGATGATGCGTGCCATGGGCGGCCTGAAAGGCCTGGGCCGTTTCGGCGGCTTGCGCTGATGAAAAAGGCAGGCGCCACGGCACCTGCCTTTTTCATGTTGCAGTAAACGTTGGGCCAGCGGCATGCCGCTGGCCCAACGTGTTTGCAGGACGGAGTGGGCGGAATCAGCCGCCGCCGACGGCCACCACCAGTTCCACGGTATCGCCTTCCGTCAGCTGGGTCTGGCTGTGCAGGCTCTTGGGTACGATTTCACCATTGCGTTCCACGGCCACGCGCTTGCCGGTATGGCCCAGGGCTTCCAGCAGGCCGGTCACGCTCAGCGTGCGGTCGAAAACGCGGTCTTCACCGTTCAGTGTGATGCGCATGCTCATTTCCTCCGGAAAATCAGATCCCATACGCCGTGGCCCAGGCGCAGGCCGCGGGTTTCGAACTTGGTTTGGGGGCGGAAGTCGGGGCGCGGAGCGTAAGTTTCCGCGGTATTGGTCAGCAGTTCATTGCCGCTCAGCACTTCCAGCATTTGTTCCGCGTAGTTTTCCCAGTCCGTTGCGCAATGAATATATCCGCCGGGGGCAATGCGGCTGGCCAGCAGCGCGATGAATGCCGGCTGGATCAGGCGGCGCTTGTGGTGGCGTTTCTTGGGCCAGGGATCGGGGAAATAGATATGCACGCCAGCCAGGCTGTCCGGGGCGATCATGTCGCGCACGACCTCGACGGCATCATGCTGGATGATGCGGACGTTCTGCAGCTCGGATTCTTCGATGCGTTTGAGCATGGCGCCGACGCCGGCATTGAACACTTCCACGCCCAGGAAGTTGTCGCCAGGGCGGGCCAGGGCGATGCGTTCGGTGGTTTCACCCATGCCGAAGCCGATTTCCAGCACCATGGGCGCAGCGCGGCCAAAGATCGGTGCGAAGTCGGTCTGGCGGGGCGCATAGCTGATGGACCATTTTTCCAGCAGCGTTTCCAGCGCTTCGCGCTGTCCCTGGGTGATATGGCCGCGCCGGTGAACAAAGCTGCGAATGTGGGGGTTGGGGGTTTGCGGGTCTGTCACGGTGGACTCTGTCGTTATGCCGCTCATCAGAGCGGGGTGCGGTAATTGGTGGCCAGCAGGGCTGGCGCAGGCAGGCAAGACGGATCCGGCAGTGCCTGTGCCTGCATCTTTGGGGCGCTATTTTAGGCTGTTGCCAGCAACTTTGGCGCCAGCCGGGCCGACGGGCCTGGCGGATGTGGGGGCAAACCGGCGGCAAACTGATGGGAAGCGGGCCGGCGCAGGGGGCGCCGACCGGTCTTTGCCCGCTGCCAAGGGTCAGGCAGTCCCTCGGGCCAGGCGCTCCAAAACGTCGATATCAACCTTATCACGCTGGGCCGGTTGCATGTGTTTCTGTGCGTAGTCCATCCAGATCGGGCTATGCAGGAAGTACAGGTACAGCTCAGGATCCAGGTGCCCTTCACGGCACATGAACGCCATGATGCGCAGCGATTCCGATAAGGTCTTGGCAGGTTTGTAAGGGCGGTCGCCAGCGGTCAGGGCTTCAAAGACGTCAGCGACCGCCAGTACGCGGTCGGTCAGCGGCAATTGCCCGGCAGGCAGGCGGCGCGGGTAGCCGCTGCCGTCCATTTTTTCATGGTGGTTGGCTGCCATGTCCGGTACACGCGCCAGCGCATGCGGCCAGGGCAATTTTTTGAGCATGAGCAGCGTCTGCACCACGTGGTCATTGATGGCGAAACGGTCTTCGTCGCTGAGGGTGCCGCGTCGAATGCTGAGATTGTGCAGTTCTCCGAGATTCTGCTGTTGTGCGGGCAGAGGCATGTCGAAGCCCAGCGTATTGGCCGGGTCGTCGCTCTGCACGGCGGGGCGGCGGACGCCCCAGGGCACGATATGCTCAGGTCGGTTGGACAGTAACGGTTCCGTGGCAGGCAGGGGCGGATCCGACGGGCGGATGCTGCGCAGCCGTTCGGTTTCTTCGGTGGAGAGCCCGATGGTGTCATCGAAATGGCGCTCCCAGGTTCGGGTGCCTATCGCCCGCAGGCGGGCGATGGCCTCATCGGGCAGGCTTTCGCCGCCGCTGTTGCAGGTGGCAATAAAGCCGAAGTCGTCGAGCAGGGCCGCCTGCAGCCGGTCTTTCTGCTGGCGGGCGAGCGCCGGGTCGGTGCCATCGAGCTGTGCTTGCAGGCATGCGATTTCGGCATCGCGCCAGAGCACTTCGAAACGCATCCGGATTTCATGAATCCGGTTGTAGATGGTTTCGAGTTTGGTGGCCTTGTTGACGATATGTTCCGGGCTGATGATCTTGCCGCAGTCGTGCAGCCAGGCCGCCAGATGGAAGGCATAGCGTTCCGTGTCATCCAGGTGGAAACTGGCATAGGGGCCTTCCTTTTCTGCGGCCAGCCGGTCGGCCAGTTGAATCGCCAGTTCAGGGACGCGATGGCAGTGGCCGCCGGTGTAGGGGCTCTTGGCGTCGATGGCGTCGGCCAGGACCTGGATGATGGCGTCGAACAGCGCTTTCTGGGATTCGATCAGCTGACGCATTTCAATGGCAACAGCCAGCATGCTCGACAAGCGGTTGGCAAAAGCCATGAATTCCGGCGTGGCGTAGGCGGGGTCGTCGGGCTGCGCCAGGATCAGCAGGCCTTGCAGGCCGCCGTCGCGGCTGCGCAGTTCAAAACAGCCCTGATGGGGTTCCGTGCGGTTGGCGGCCGTGCTGTCCTGGCAGGAGGCATAGGGAAAGCTGGCCGCCAGAGTGCTTTGGTCGCCGCGCGCGGCAATGCGTTCCATGACGGCTTCTTCCGGGTTCCAGAGATAGGCCGCGCCGCCTTGGCAGCGGGTGGCGGAGAGCAGCTTTTCAAGCAGTTGCTCCAGCATGGTGCCTATCTGTTTCTCTGTGTTCAGAATGCGGCTGGTGTCCAGCAGGGCCTCAACGGTATCGCTGACATCGTTGACGGCGGCGTTCAAGGTATTGATTTCCTGCAATGAGGACTGCTTGAAGGGCAAGCGCTGGAAATCGAAGCGCGACAGCTGGCGGGTACGCGCCGTAATGCGTTCCAGATGGCGGCCGATGAAAGAGCCGCCGCGCCAGCCCAGCAGCAGGAAAGGCAGGATCAGTAGAATGGAAATGAGGATCAGGCGTTGCTGGTGGCGTTTCAGGTTGTGCAGCAGTTCATCGGTGGGCATGGCCAGCAGCAGCTTCAGCGGCGCATCGCCCAGTGCGGTAAAGGGAATGCTCAGGCCCAGCCATTCCTTGCCATCGGCCTGCAGGGCCACCACTTCATCGTGGGTGCCGCTTTCGTAAGTGCGTCGCAAAGCGGTATGGTCCAACTCCCTCAGGCTGCGTAAGGTGACGGAAGAATCGTCCTGGATGGGGAGGGGCTGCGTCGTATTGGCAAAGAGGGCCAGCATGTCCTGGTACAGCAGGACGTCGCCCTTGTCGTCCACCAATGCGATTTCCGTTCCTGGTGTCATGCGCAGCCGGTCCATGACATGAATCAGGTCGTCCAGGCCGATGTCCATGCCGATGACGGCGTGGCTGCTGGCGGCCCGGCGAGACAGGCTGATGCCGACCTCACGCGAGGAAAAAAAGACGTAGGGCTTGGAAATGACCGTGGAGCGGGTTTGTTGGGCGGCGTTGTACCAATTGCGCAGCCTGGGGTCGAAGAAGTCGCCGGTCAGCAGCCGGCTGCTGAGTTGCTTGCTGTCCACATCGTAGAAGTCATAGCGGCGCAGCTGTGTGCCATCGGTACCCATCTGCAGGGATTGCACCAGAAAGGCGGCGCCATCCGGTGCGTTGAAGTGCTGGCGCAGGAATGGAGTGTTGAGGGGGCGCACCAGCAGGAAGTCGCCATCGTCATAGGCCACATAAATGGAAGTGATCAGGGGCGAGGCGAGCAGTGAGGCGATCAGGACATCCACCCGGGACAGCCGGCCGGCTTCAGTGCGCGCCAGCAGCAAGGGGTCGAAGGTCAGGGTGCGCAGCAGCGCAGAGGCCGGGGCCGTCGTGCGCAGGGCGCGTTCATTGATCAGTTGGCCGGTTTCACGCGCGGAGCGCCAGGCCGCATCCAGCAGGATCTGCCGGGTGCCCAGCCAGCCCGCCGCCACCAGCACGGCGGCCATGAGCGCCATGGCGCTGACAATAATGCCGATGGTCGCATAGCGGATGGGAAAGCCTTCGCGCGGTTTGGAAAACATGGGCCGTACGCTCCGACGGTGGGCAGGCCGGCCTGGCCTGAAGGCAGGCGGGCGGATGATGGCATGGCGGCCATCGGGCAGGTTCAAATCCAGGGGGATGTCTGCATCATACGATCAATTCGGCCCGGTCCTCCTGGTCTGTCATGCAGGCTGTTTGACATGGCGCAGCACTCATGCGCGAGCACCACCCGGCATGACGGTAATGGCTTGAAATCCTGGGCACCGTATAATCGCAGGCTGATAAATTTTGTTTCCGGTGATGCTGTCTCGCGGCGGAGTCTGCAGGATGCGCCCGGAATTGTGTTGTTCGCGCGTGCGGGTCGTGCCGCCGCCACCCTTTCCAGGATGAACCTTGAGCCTGTCCGAGCTGCTTGCCCCTGTCGCCGATGATATGAAATCGGTGGATGCCGTGATCCGGGCCCGGCTGAATTCCGATGTGGTGCTGATCCGTACCATTGCCGATTACATCATTAGTGCGGGTGGCAAACGCATGCGGCCTGCCATGTTGCTGATGGTGGCGCGTGCCTTAGGCTATCAGGGAACGAATCATCATTTGCTGGCCGCAGTGGTGGAGTTCATCCATACGGCCACGCTGCTGCATGATGATGTGGTGGATGAGTCCGATCTGCGTCGTGGCCGGAATACGGCCAATGCCGTGTTCGGCAATGCAGCCAGCGTGCTGGTGGGCGACTATCTGTATAGCCGTTCCTTCGAGATGATGGTGGCGGGCGGCTCCATGCGCACCATGTCCATCCTCTCGGGCGCAACGACGGTGATTGCCGAGGGCGAAGTGCTGCAGCTGCTCAATGTGCATGATCCGGATGTGTCGGAAGAGCGTTATCTGCAGGTTGTGCGCTACAAGACCGCCAAGCTGTTCGAGGCCGCCACGCAGGTAGGGGCCGTGCTGGCCGGCGCCACGCCGGAGCAGGAAGAAGCCGCCGCTGCCTATGGCCGTCATATCGGTACGGCATTCCAGCTGATCGACGATGTGCTGGATTATGGCGGCGATGTGCAGGCGCTGGGCAAGAACGTCGGGGACGACTTGCGTGAAGGCAAGCCGACGCTGCCCTTGATCCGGGTGATGGAAGTGGGGACGGCCGAGCAATGCCAGCTGGTGCGCAGCGCGATCGAAAAAGGCGAAGGGGACTTCGCGGCGGTGGCAGAAGCCATTCATGCCACGGATGCCTTGCAGCATACGCGCCGTGCCGCAGATGCCGAAGCGGCTATCGCACGTGATGCGCTGGCGCAATTGCCGGATACGCCTTTCCGCGATTCCTTGCTGGCGTTTAGCGAGTTCGCCGTCACGCGTAAAAGTTAAGCCTCTTTGTTGACAGCCGGTAAAATTCGATTTATAGTTGATTTCTTTCCGGGGTGTAGCTCAGCCTGGTAGAGTACTGCGTTCGGGACGCAGGAGTCGGAGGTTCGAATCCTCTCACCCCGACCACCTATCTTTGCGGTAGGTCTGGTCACTCGGAAGAAACTGAAAAAACCACCCAGGCTATGCCTTGGTGGTTTTTTGTTGTTCAGCGTTTGCGCCGGATCAGCGTGTGGCCGTTGACGATCACCATGCCGGACAGCACCAGCACGGCACCGATGAGAAATGATGCATCCAGGTGTTCGTCCAGGAGCAGCGCGCCCATGGCGACGCCGAACAGTGGGCTCATGAAGGACAAGATCCCCAGTCGTGCCGCCAGATAGCGGCGCAGCAGCCAGAACCAGGTGAAATAGCTGAAGAAGCAGACCACGATGGTCTGGAAGCTCAGGCTGGCCCAGGCCAGTGGCGTTCCATTGAAATGGATCTGGTCCGTACCGTAGGCAAATGCCAGGGGCAGGGCGCAGGCGCAGGCTAATTGGTAGAACAGGGTTTGCGAAGGCGGGGCTTCGCTCAGCCGGGTCACACGGACGGTGATCGTGGTCAGCCCCCAGGTTAATCCGGCGGCCAGGCCGAAGAGGTCGCCCAGCAGCGGATTGGGGGCGGCAGCCAGGTTCTTGGGATCCTGCGGCCCGAGAAAGGTGATGACGATGCCGGCAAATGCCAGCGCGATGCCTACCCATTGCAGCCGTTGCAGGCGTTCTTCCGGCAGCCTGCAGTGCAGGCCGATGGCCGCGAAGATGGGGGCGGTATAGAGGAAGACGGACATATGCGCGGCGCTGGTCCAGCGCAGTCCGAGCGCCACACAGAGAAACTCCACGGAAAACAGCAGGCCCGCGACCAGTCCGGGGCCCAGGCCGATACCGGGTAGCCAGCGTTCGCGCAGGAACAGGCGGCTGCATAGCAATACCAGTAGCGCCGCCACGCCGGAGCGCAGGGCAACCTGCAGAACCGGGGCGACATCAGCCGCAATCGCTTTGATGGAAACCTGCTGCATGCCCCAGATCAGGCAAAGCAGCAACATGGTGGCGGTGGCGGCGCCATCGACGGGCTTTCGGATTTGCATGGCTGGGGCAGGAGCGGTCCGGCAGGAATGAGTGGCAGGCAAAACAACAAGGCCAGTCAGACGCGTTGGGAGCGCTGGCTGGCCAGGTCGGGGTTCTGCGGCAAGTATCCCTCATTGTGCGAGCAGGCCGCAGTACGGGTTATCGCTACCATGAACAGAGTAGGGGTATCGGGTCTGCCGGGGTGGTTTGCTGCCCAGGCATGGCACGGCAGCGATAGTGGGAATCACTTGCGCCATTTTGGTCGCTGAAGTCGTGCCAATGGCAAGGGTTTTGTGCAAGATTGGCGCTATACAGCGTATTATTAAAAATTCGTTCGCTGTATTTGCACCTTGCCCGCGCCCACACTGGCGCGGCGTTGTCATTTCCGCTCGTTGAGACCAGCATGCCGCATTATCGTTCCCGCACATCCACCCATGGCCGCAACATGGCTGGTGCTCGCGCTCTATGGCGCGCCACCGGCATGCAGGACGGCGACTTTGGCAAACCCATCATTGCTGTCGTGAACTCTTTCACGCAGTTTGTCCCTGGCCACGTGCATCTGCGCGACCTGGGCGCCCTGGTCGCCAAGGAAATCGAGGCGGCGGGCGGTGTGGCCAAGGAATTCAACACCATCGCCATTGACGACGGGATTGCCATGGGGCATGGCGGCATGCTGTATTCGCTGCCCTCGCGCGACCTGATCGCCGACTCGGTGGAGTACATGGTCAATGCGCATTGCGCCGATGCCATGGTGTGCATTTCCAATTGCGACAAAATCACGCCGGGAATGCTGATGGCGGCGATGCGCCTGAACATTCCGGTGGTCTTCGTGTCCGGCGGCCCGATGGAAGCCGGCAAAATTCATGAGCCTGGCACGGTGAAGGTCATCGCCAAGTTGGATCTGATCGACGCCATGATCAAGGCCGCCGACCCCAACGTGACCGATGCGGAAGCCGAAGAGGTCGAACGCAGTGCCTGTCCGACCTGTGGCTCCTGTTCCGGCATGTTTACCGCCAACTCGATGAACTGCCTGACCGAAGCGCTGGGTCTGTCGCTGCCGGGCAACGGCACCATCGTCGCGACCCATGCCTGGCGCAAAACCCTGTTTGAAGAGGCGGGCCGCCTGGTCGTCGATCTGTGCCGTCGTTACTACGAACAGAACGACGAGTCTGTGCTGCCGCGCAATATCGCCACGTTCAAGGCCTTTGAAAACGCCATGACGCTGGATGTGGCCATGGGCGGCTCCACCAATACCGTGCTGCACCTGCTGGCCGCTGCGCAGGAAGCCGGCGTGAATTTCACGATGGCGGACATCGACCGTATTTCGCGTGTGGCGCCCTGCCTGTGCAAGGCCGCGCCTATGACCGACAAGTTCCACATCGAAGATGTGCACCGTGCGGGTGGCGTGATCGGCATTCTGGGCGAACTGTCCCGTGCCGGCCTGTTGCATCTGGATGTGCCCAACATTCACAGCGGCACCCTGGGCAACGCCCTGCGCAACTGGGATGTGGCCGGTGGCCACGCCAGTGAAGAGGCGCAACGTTTCTATCGCGCGGCGCCCGGCGGCATTCGCACGACGCAGGCCTTCAGCCAGTCGGCGGAGTTCGCCAGCCTGGATCTGGATCGCGCGCAAGGTTGCATCCGCGACTATGAGCATGCGTATTCGCGTGATGGCGGCCTGGCCGTGCTGTCTGGCAACCTGGCCGAGCGGGGCTGCATTGTCAAAACCGCCGGCGTGGATGAAAGCCAATGGATTTTCGAAGGCACGGCGCGCGTGTACGAAAGCCAGGACGATGCCGTGACGGCCATTCTGGGCGACGAGGTCAAGCCGCATGATGTGGTCGTGATCCGCTACGAAGGCCCCAAGGGCGGCCCGGGCATGCAGGAAATGCTGTACCCCACTTCGTACCTGAAGTCCAAGGGGCTGGGCAAGGTGTGCGCCCTGATTACCGATGGCCGATTCTCCGGTGGTTCGTCCGGTCTGGTGATCGGTCACGCGTCCCCCGAAGCGGCGGAAGGCGGCAATATCGGCCTGATCGAGAATGGCGACCGCATCCTGATCAACATCCCGGAGCGCCGGATTCACCTGGATGTGTCCGATGAAGTGCTGGCGCAGCGTCGTGACGCCATGGACGCGCGTGGCGATGATGCCTGGAAGCCGGTAGATCGCGAGCGTTATGTGTCGCTGGCGCTGCAAGCCTATGCGGCCCTGGCGACCTCGGCCGACAAGGGGGCGGTCCGCGATATCAGCCAGATCCGTCGCAAGTAAGTTTCGCGGCCTCTTGGCAGGAGCAGGGGGTATCCCCGCTTTGCGGTACCCATGAAAGCAAGGCCCCGGGGCAGCATTCCTGCGCCGGGGCCTTGTTACATGGGCGGGCGGCCAGGGCTGGCCGCCTGTCATCAGAAGTGAATTACCGTGCGAATCGACTTGCCTTCGTGCATCAGATCGAAGGCTTCATTGATCTCGTCGAGCGGCAGCTTGTGCGTGACGAACGGATCGAGGTCGATCTTGCCTGCCATGGCATCTTCCACCATGCCGGGCAACTGCGTGCGGCCCTTTACGCCGCCGAAGGCCGAGCCGCGCCAGACGCGCCCGGTGACGAGCTGGAAGGGACGGGTGCTGATTTCCTGGCCGGCGCCGGCCACGCCGATGATGATGCTCTCGCCCCAGCCCTTGTGGCAGCATTCCAGCGCCGCGCGCATCACATGCACGTTGCCGATGCATTCAAAAGAGAAGTCCACGCCGCCATCGGTCATTTCCACGATGACATCCTGAATGGGGCGGTCATAGTCCTTCGGGTTGATGGTATCAGTGGCGCCCATGGCGCGAGCCAGAATGAATTTGCCCGGATTGGTGTCGATGGCAATGATGCGGCCAGCCTTGGCCTGCACGGCGCCCTGGATCACGGCCAGGCCGATGCCGCCCAGGCCGAACACGGCGACGGTATCGCCTTCCTTGACCTTGGCAGTGTTGTGCACCGCACCGATGCCGGTGGTGACGCCGCAGCCCAGCAGGCAGACTTTTTCATGGTCGGCCGCTGAATTGAACTTGGCCAGCGAGATTTCCGGCACGACGGTGTACTCGCTGAACGTCGAGCAGCCCATATAGTGATAAATGGGTTTGCCCTGATAGGAAAAGCGCGTGGTGCCGTCGGGCATCAGGCCCTTGCCCTGGGTGGCGCGTACCTTCTGGCACAGGTTGGTTTTGCCGGACAGACAGAATTTGCATTCCCGGCATTCGGCGGTGTAAAGCGGGATCACGTGGTCGCCGGCTTGCAGCGAGGTGACGCCTTCGCCGACTTCCACCACGACGCCTGCGCCCTCATGGCCCAGCACGGCCGGGAAAATGCCTTCCGGGTCATCGCCGCTGAGGGTGAAGGCATCGGTATGGCAGACCCCGGTGTGTGTGATTTTCACCAGGACTTCGCCCTTGCGTGGCGGTTCTACGTCGATTTCGACGATCTCCAGCGGTTTGCCGGCTTCGAAGGCAACTGCGGCACGAGATTTGATCATCAGGTTTCCTTGGGTGGCGGCCATGCAGGCCGGAGATTATTTCAGGTAGGAGCGCACCAGGCCGATGGCGTCGTCCACAGTTTCCTGCGGCGCGACCGGTGCCAGGCTTTCGCGCAGATGGCTTTCCAGCACGCTGGACATCAGGCCGTTGACGGCACCGCGCAGGGCGGCGATCTGTTGCAGTACATCGCTGCAGGGCGCGTTGCTGTCCAACATGCGCCCCAAGGCTTCGACCTGGCCCTGGATGCGGCGTACGCGCGCAGCGGCCTTGCGTTTTTCAGTGGGGGTATAGGGCATAGGTGAGCAGGTCTGGTTATGTACTGGGGGGGAGTATATCACCCCGGCAGGTATTAGCTCATATCCAGAAATTCTTATGCCTAATGGGGATGAGCAATGGAAAATTGCTTCGTTCGTTTTTATTTGCGGGCGTAGCACACTGACCCGTTCCTGCCATGAACGGAGTCCTCAAAATGTCTATTGGAAATAAGTTTCTGCTGGCTGCGGGTGTGATTGCAGCGTCTGTCCTGGCCCCGCTTGCCGCCGCGCATGCCGAGGGCAAGTCGTGGACGCTGCTGAACGTGTCCTATGACCCGACGCGTGAGTTGTATCGCGCCATTGATGAGCAGTTCAGCGAGGTTTACAAGCAGCAGACCGGTGACACCGTGACCATCCGCCCGTCTCATGGCGGCTCGGGCCGCCAGGCGCGTTCCGTCATTGACGGCCTGGATGCAGATGTCGTGACGCTGGCGCTGGCCTACGATATTGACGCCATTGCCGATCGCGGCCAGCTGGCGCAGGACTGGCAGGCACGCTTGCCCAGCAATAGCTCGCCCTATACCTCCACGATCGTATTCCTGGTGCGCAAAGGCAATCCCAAAGGCCTGAAGGATTGGGATGATCTGGTCAAGCCGGGCGTGGAAGTGATTACGCCGAATCCCAAGACATCCGGTGGCGCACGCTGGAACTATCTGGCCGCCTGGGCCTATGCGCTGGACAAGAACGGCGGCGACCAGAAGGCGGCGCAGGACTTCGTGCGCCAGCTCTACAAGAACGTACCGGTGCTGGATACCGGGGCGCGCGGTTCGACCTCTACTTTTGTGAAGGGTGTGGGGGATGTGCTGCTGGCCTGGGAGAATGAGGCATTCCTGGCCCAGAAGGAACTGGGTGAAGGCGAATTCGACATTGTCGTGCCTTCTTTGTCCATCCTGGCCGAGCCGCCGGTCGCGGTAGTGGATAAGGTTGTCGATCGCAAGGGCACGCGTGAGGTGGCGCAGGCTTACCTGGAGTGGCTCTATACGCCCGAAGCGCAGGAAATCATCGCACAGAACTACTACCGTCCGATCGACAAAGCGGTGGCGGCCAAGTACGCCAGCCAATTCCCCGAGGTCAAGCTGATCACTATCGACGATGTGTTTGGCGGCTGGCGCAAAGCGCAGGCCGAGCACTTTGGCGATGGCGGCACCTTCGACCAGATCTATCAGCCGGGCAGCTGATTGCAGCCGGGGACGAGCATGACGGCAACGACATTGAATGCTTCCGTGACCACGCGCCGGCGCCGCAGCCCCGGCGTGTTGCCGGGCTTTGGCCTGTCCATGGGCTTTACGGTGGTGTACCTGAGCCTGCTGGTGCTGATCCCGCTGGCGGCTTTGCCGATCAAGGCGGCGGGGCTGGGCTGGGACGGCTTTCTGGCGGCAGTGGGCACCCCGCAGGCGCTGGCCGCCTACCGGCTGACTTTCGGCGCCGCCTTGCTGGCTGCCTTCGTCAACCTGGTGTTCGGCATGATCGTGGCCTGGGTGCTGGTACGTTACTCGTTTCCCGGCAAGCGGATCCTGGATGCACTGGTGGACTTGCCATTCGCCCTGCCGACCGCCGTGGCCGGCATTGCGCTCAGCTATCTCTACAGCACCAAGGGTTGGCTGGGCAAGCCCTTGTACGAGTTCTTCGGCTGGAAGATTTCCTATAGCGCGGCGGGCGTGGTGGTGGCCTTGATTTTCATCGGGCTGCCTTTCGTGGTTCGCACGGTGCAGCCGGTGCTCGAAGATGTGGAAAAAGAGCTGGAGGAAGCGGCTGCCAGCCTGGGCGCCAGCCGCTGGCAGACCTTTCTGCATGTGTTGTTTCCGGCGGTGCTGCCGGCGTTGCTCACGGGTTTTTCCCTGGCGTTCGCGCGTGCGGTGGGTGAATACGGTTCGGTGGTATTCATTGCCGGCAACCGGCCCATGGTGTCGGAGATTGCGCCGCTGCTGATCGTCTCCAGGCTTGAGCGCTTCGATTACGCCGGCGCGGCAGCCATCTCCACGGTGCTGCTGGTGGCTTCGTTCCTGTTGTTGCTGTTGATCAACCTGTTGCAATCCTGGCAGCAGCGCCGTGGCGGGGTGCGTTGATGAGCCAGAATACGATTTCTGCACGGCAGGGCAGCAACCCGTTGCAAGAGCCGGCCTGGGTACGTTATGTGCTGATCACGCTGGCGCTGGCCTTCATGGGTCTGTTTCTGCTGGTACCGCTGATTTCCGTCTTTGCTGAGGCCTTGCGGCGCGGCTGGGGCGTCTATCTGGCGGCGATCACCGATTCCGATGCGCTGGATGCCATTCGCCTGACGCTCTTGGTGGCAGCCATCTCATTGCCGATCAACCTGGTGTTCGGGGTGGCGGCGGCCTGGGCCATCACCAAGTTTCAATTCCGCGGCAAGCAGTTCCTGATCACCTTGATCGACCTGCCGTTTTCCGTGTCGCCGGTCGTGGCGGGCCTGGTGTTCGTGTTGCTATTCGGCGCGCAAGGCTGGTTCGGGCCCTGGCTGCAGGAGCACGACATCAAAATTGTCTATGCCGTGCCGGGCATCATCATTGCCACGCTGTTTGTGACCTGCCCCTTCATCGCCCGTGAATTGATTCCGCTGATGCAGGCCCAGGGGACTGATGGCGAGCAGGCGGCGCTGACTTTGGGAGCGTCGGGTTGGCAGATGTTCTGGCGCGTCACGCTGCCGAACATCAAGTGGGGTTTGTTGTATGGCGCCATTCTCAGCAATGCGCGAGCCATGGGCGAGTTTGGCGCGGTGTCGGTGGTGTCCGGCCAGATTCGCGGCCTGACCAACACCATGACGCTACATGTTGAGATCCTCTACAACGAATACATGTTTTCCGCGGCCTTTGCGGTCGCATCGCTGCTGGCCTTGCTGGCGCTGGTGACCTTGTTGCTGAAACAATGGGTGCTCTGGCGCGATGAGCGCGCCGGTCGGCCTGGCTACGCCACGGCAACGCAGCCGCTGGAACGGCCGCTGGCGGCAGCCGCCGCCTGAAGGAGTCCTACATGAGTATTGAAGTACGTCATTTGTCCAAGCGCTTCGGCGATTTCCGCGCGCTCAACGATGTATCGCTGCATATTGAAACCGGCGAGCTGGTGGCATTGCTGGGGCCTTCGGGCTGCGGCAAGACCACACTGTTGCGCATCATCGCCGGGCTGGATACGCCCGATGAGGGCAGCGTGTTGTTTTCCGGTGAAGATGCCACTGACGTCAATGTGCGCCAGCGCCGCGTGGGCTTCGTCTTTCAGCATTACGCGCTGTTCAAGCACATGACCGTGTTTGAAAATGTTGCCTTCGGCCTGCGTGTCCGGCCGCGTGCGCAACGCCCGTCCGAGGATGATATTCGTGCCCGCGTGAAGGCGCTGCTGGAACTGGTGCAGCTGGATTGGCTGGCCGACCGCTATCCGTCCCAGCTCTCCGGCGGGCAGCGCCAGCGGATTGCGCTGGCGCGGGCGCTGGCAGTGGAGCCTCGGGTGCTGCTGCTGGACGAACCTTTTGGTGCACTGGATGCGAAAGTCCGCAAGGAACTGCGCCGCTGGTTGCGCCGCCTGCACGACGAGTTGAATGTGGCCAGTGTGTTCGTGACCCATGATCAGGAAGAGGCGCTGGAAGTGTCCGACCGAGTGGTGCTGATGAACGCAGGCAAAATCGAGCAGGTGGGCTCGCCCAGGGAAGTCTGGGAAGCGCCTGCCACGCCGTTTGTCTATGGCTTCCTGGGAGATGTGAACCAGTTTCAGGGCGTGGCGGCCAACGGTGTCTGGCGCCTGGACGGCTGGACCTTGCCTGCCCCCGAGTTTGCGGATGGCTCGGAGCGCGCGGCAACGGCGTACGTCCGCCCGCACGAGGTGGAAGTGCTGCCCTATGTGGCGGGAGCAGACGGATTGGCCGTGCGCCTGAACCATGCGTATCTGGCGGGCCCCAGCGCTTTTCTGGAACTGTCGCGCGAAGGCAGCGAACAGTTGATTGAAGCGCAGGTGCCCGAAGGCCTGTTTCGCGAATTGAATCTGAAGGAAGGCGAAATCCTGCTGGCGCGTCCGCGCCATGCACGGATTTTCGCCCGCGACGGGGCATGACAGCCTTCACGCCCGCACCCGGCCCGGTGGCTGGCTCCGCCATCGAGGCGCAGCGCTGGTCTGCTTTGCAGGCCAGCCTGGCGGACATCGCCCGGCGTCATCCCGATGCGGCACTGGCTTCATCGCTGGCCGCCGAAGATATGGTGCTGGCCCATGCCATCTACGAGGGGGGGTTGCAGCTGGAAGTCTTTACCCTGGATACGGGCCGCCTGCATGCGGAAACGCTGGGCATGCTGGATGTGATGCAGGCGCGTTATGGCCGCAGCCCGACGATTTATCGTCCGGACGAGGCAGCGGTGGCCGCGCATGTGGCCGAGCATGGCGCCTATGCGTTTTATGAAAGCGTGGAATTGCGCAAGGCGTGTTGCCAGCTACGCAAGGTGCTGCCCTTGCGCCGGGCGCTGGCGGGCCGTACCGCCTGGATCACCGGCCAGCGCCGCGAGCAATCCACGACGCGTGAGGCCTTGCACGAGCAGGAGCAGGACAAGGTATTTGGCCTGGTGAAATTCAATCCCCTGGCAGCCTGGAGCTTGGCTGATGTATGGGAAAGCATTCATCAGCGCGACATTCCCTATAACCCCTTGCATGATCAGGGCTATCCGTCCATTGGTTGCGAGCCCTGTACGCGTGCGGTGCGGCCTGGCGAGGATGTGCGGGCCGGCCGCTGGTGGTGGGAGTCGTCGGATTCCAAGGAATGCGGTTTGCATGCCGGTAATCATGCAGGTGTGCGCCCGGCGGGCGTGTCGTCCGCCGTGTCGTCATGAGTGTTGTGATCCTGGCCCGGTGGCCGGGACAGCGGCTTCCATCGCAACCGCCGCGCACCGCCAGCTGGCGGTGCGGTGGTTCCTGCCTGAGGGCCGGAATTCTTCCCCAGAGGTGTTATGACTATCAGCACTAGCGCGAGCATTGCCCAGCCGGGCCGCCAGGCGGCCGTGGCAGGCCATGTGCCGCAATCTTTCGATTCATTGGATGCGCGCAGCCACCTGGATTGGCTGGAATCCGAGGCCATCCATATCCTGCGCGAAGTGGCCGCCGAATGTGAACGCCCGGTATTGCTGTTTTCGGGCGGCAAGGACTCCTGCGTACTGTTGCGTCTGGCAGAAAAAGCCTTTCGCCCCGGCGCCTTCCCGTTTCCGCTGATGCATATCGACACCGGGCATAACTTCGACGAAGTGATCGCTTTCCGCGATGCGCGGGCGGCGGAGTTGGGCGAAACCCTGATTGTCCGCAGCGTCGAGGATTCGATCCGGCGCGGCAGTGTCGTGTTGCGCAAGGAAACGGATTCCCGCAATGCCGCGCAGGCCGTCACCTTGCTGGAAGCCATCGAGGAATTCGGGTTTGACGCCTGCATTGGCGGTGCCCGGCGCGACGAAGAAAAGGCGCGCGCCAAAGAACGTATTTTTTCCTTCCGTGACGAGTTCGGCCAGTGGGATCCGAAGGCCCAGCGCCCGGAACTCTGGAACCTCTACAACACGCGTGTCCATGCGGGCGAAAACATGCGCGTATTCCCGATTTCCAACTGGACGGAACTGGATGTCTGGCAGTACATCGCACGCGAAAATCTGGCCTTGCCGTCCATCTATTTCACCCACCAGCGCGAAGTGGTACGGCGCCGTGGCCTGTTGGTGCCGGTCACGCGCCTGACCCCGCCAGCCGAGGACGAAACCGTGGAAACCGTCGCCGTGCGTTTTCGTACCGTTGGCGACATTTCCTGCACATGCCCGGTGGCATCCGAGGCTGACGACGTCGCCGGCATCATTGCGGAAACCGCCGTGACCACCATTACCGAGCGCGGCGCGACGCGCATGGATGATCAAACGTCCGAGGCCTCGATGGAGCGCCGTAAAAAAGAGGGGTATTTCTGATGAGCGAAGTTTCCAGTGTCATTCTGGATCCGGTGGCGGCGACGTCGCCCGATTCCTCCGCGCTGACGGCATCCTTCACGCAGGCCGATGGCGGCGTGCTGCGCTTCATCACCGCCGGCTCGGTGGACGACGGCAAGTCCACGCTGATCGGGCGTCTGTTGTTCGACAGCAAGGGGGTCTTTGCCGACCAGCTCGACGCCATCGCACGCGCCAAGTACAAGCGCACGGAAGGCGACGCCCCGGATCTGGCGCTGCTGACCGACGGCCTGGAGGCCGAGCGCGAGCAGGGCATTACCATTGACGTCGCCTATCGCTACTTTGCCACGCCCAAGCGCAAGTTCATTGTGGCCGATGCGCCCGGCCATGAGCAGTACACCCGCAACATGGTCACCGGGGCATCCACCGCCGATGCCGCCATCATTCTGATCGACGCCACCCGCGCGGCGGATGGCACGCTCTTGACGCAGACCAAGCGTCATAGCGCCATCGCGCGCCTGCTGGGGATCCGCCATATCATCGTCGCCGTCAATAAGATGGATTTGCTGGACTGGGACCGTGATACCTTCGAACGCATCCACGCGGCCTACGCCGAGTTGGCCCGGCGCTTGGATATTCCGGCCTTTCATGTCCTGCCGTTGTCCGCACTCAAGGGCGACAACGTCGTGACGCGTTCGGCGCGTACGCCCTGGTATGAAGGCCCCACCCTGTTGAACTTGCTGGAAGCGTTGCCTGTGGAAGCCCAGGCGCGCCAGCGGCCCCTGCGCCTGCCCGTGCAGTGGGTGATCCGTCATGGCGGCAGCAGCGTGGCAGATTTCCGGGGCTATGCCGGCCTGGTGTCTTCCGGCACCTTGAACGTCGGAGATGCCGTACAGGTGCAGCCCTCAGGCGTAGAGGCAGTGGTTCAGGCCATTTACCTGGGCAGCGAAGTACGCCAGCAGGCCCAGGCCGGCGATGCCGTCACTGTCGTCCTGGATCGGGATGTCGATGTTTCGCGTGGCGATCTGCTGGTCCATACCCAGGCCCCCGCGCAGGTGGAGCGTGCGTTCGAGGCGGACCTGTGCTGGCTGGATACGCAGGCGCTCAACCCGGCGCGGCGTTATCTGCTCAAGCATGGCAGCCGTGTGACATCCGTGAAGGTCAAGGCTGTGCTGTCACGCCGCGATATTCATGAACTGACGGAAGTGGCGAGCGACGAGCCACTGAAAACCAATGAAATCGGCCGTGTCAGCCTGGCCGTGCGCGACCCGCTGCCGCTGGACGACTATGCCGTCAATCCGGGCAATGGCGCGTTTATCCTGATCGACGAGGCCAGCAACCAGACGGCAGCGGCCGGGATGGTGCGTCTGGGCTAGGTGACGGTGTTTCAGGGCGGTGTGTCAGGGGAGTGTTGCCAGGCGGGCCCGGTGGCTGCGGATGTGTGCGGCAGCCAGGGCGGCCAGGCCGGGAGCATGCGCCTTGCCTGCCGCCTTGGCCTGCCTCCCGGTAGTTAGGAAGGCAGGCTGTGCCGGCGAGGTGCTCAGCTGCGTGGCGCGGGATTGATGATGCGGCCCCACGTGCTCTTGTTGCCCCAGATATTTTGGCGTAGGCCTTCAAGTTGCAGCACCTGGCTATGGTCAACGAACAGATTGACTTCATTGCCGTAGTTTTTGATGTACCACTCGAAGACCGGTGGGTCGGCGGCCTCGAACATGACATGTTCCAGGCCGACTTCGTTGATGATCCGGGCGACGGCGCCCGTATTCCAGTCCACGACATTTTCAGTGATGCCTTCGGACTCGATCATGATGATATCGGCGCCGGCATCCAGTGCCTTGCGGGCGCGGGCAATCAGGTCGCCGACGTCCTTTTTGCCTTCCGCGGCCAGTTCGGCCTCGCTGGAATCCCCGCCGGACCCGAATTGGATGCCCAGTTCCGGCTTGGCCTTCAACCCGGCTTTCTTGACCTGTTCGATCAGTCGCAGCAGGCCGGATGTCGGGATGGAAATAAACCCGGTAGAAATTTCGATGACATCGAAGCCGGATTCCTTGGCTTCCTTCAGATACTTTTCCACGGCTTCCGGGCCGTAGCGCAGTGCGGTTTCTATCCAGCCGCCGGACGACACATAGGCGTCGTGCTGGTGGGCCAGATCACTGAAAGCGCGTACCTGTTCTTTGGGCAGCAGCGCGAAGGATCCGCCCGCCCATTTGATGCCATCGACCCATTGCCCGGCAACATCCAGCACATCCGCCAGGTGGCGGGTGCCGAAGGTGGCATAGTAGGGCGCGCGTGCTTCCGTCAGGCCGAATTTGCGCGGCTTGGGCGGGCGGTAGGCGCGGGGGATGAAGGAAAATGCGGTTTCCTGCGACGTCGGTTTGCTCATGGCAATCTCCTTTTCGAAACGAAGGAACAGCGAGGGAAAATCTGGTGTGGGACTGGCTCTGGACGCACGTGTCTCGGCCCCGTTTGCTTGCCCCCTGGCTGCGGCGCAGAGAGAGGGCAGGGCGGGGTTCAGGCGTGCTGGCGTTGTGTCGGAATCTGGGCGAGCAGTGCGGCCAGCTCGCGCGCGCTGTGTGCTTCCAGTGCGGCGATCAGTGCCGCCAGGCGGTCGCGCAAGGCCGCGTCGGCAAACGGAGCGGCCAGCAGATCGAATTTTCGGCGTGCCGTTTCCCAACTCATGGGCTGGGTATGAAAGCCTTCATAGCTGTTGCGCGTGGCCCGTTCGACCCGGCCATCGGTGAAGGTAATTTCCAGCTCGGCGGGCATTTCCGCAGGAAAGCGTGCGGAAAGCGCAGGGTCTGGCTGGATATGCACCTTGCGCAGCAGCGCCTGGATATCGGCAGCGGCAATGCGTGCGGGGGCGTATTGTTCCGGTAGCACCTGGCCGTCGAGCAGTGCGGCAGCCAGCATATAGGGCAGGGAATGGTCGGCTTCTTCCTTGGTGCGGATGTTCTGCTTGTCGCCTTCCTCGCCGCCTCCGATGATGGAAAATGCGACATCAAAGGTGCGCAGGCTGACGCTGCGGATCGCGTTGGCATCGAAGCCGGGCCGTGCGCGTATGTCCAGGGCGGCATCCAGCGCCGATTGCGAGTGGATTTCCGCATTGTGTTTCTTGAGGATGGTGCGTCGCACGCTTTCCAGGTCTTCGGCCAGCCAGTCGATGTCGAATGGCCCGGCAATGCTGTCCTTGAAACCTTTGTTGCCTTCGAACACGGCTTCCGGGCCGGTAATGCCGCGGCTGGCCAGCAGGGCGGCGAATACGCCTTCCTTGGCGGTATTGGGATAGGCCAGGCCTTTCCAGTGGGAGAGATTGCCGGTGCGCGTGACGCGCAAGGCGTTGTTGGCCGTGCCGGATATGGCGATGGCATTGGCGATCTGCACGGCATCCAGCCCCAGGGCCTTGGCGCTGGCGGCGGCTGCGGCATAGGCGCCTTGCGTCGTGTGGTCGAACCCCCTGGCCCTGACGGGCGCGACATCGGACAGGCGTGTATGGACTTGGTAGGCGACGGCCAGCGAGGTCAGCAGCGCCTTGCCGCTGGCATTGACGCTTTCCGCGCAGGCCAGGACGGCGCCGAGATTGTCTGAGGGGTGGTTGGTCTCGCCCTTGGCGAGATAGGCGTCCATGTAGTCCAGGTAGCGGCTGAGCGCCCCGTTGTAAAACGCGACGCGGTCAGGTGAGCCCTGGCCGCCGCCCAGGTAGCTTGCCGCCGGGTTGCCGCCCAGGTCGTGCAAGAGGCCGCGTATGGCCTGGATGGGGGCCGCGTCCTGGGCGCCGATGGCGACACCGATTGTGTCCAGGATGCGGATCTTCAATTCCTGCACCGCGGCGGCGCTGATGTCTTCGTAGCGGGCGCGGTGAACAAAACTGGCTAGCTGTGCAACTTCCGTCATGATATTTCCTTGTGAGAAACCATGGGCCGCACCAGAGCGGAGCGGGGTCAGCAACAGGAGCGCAGAACGAGGCAGGAGACGGGGTGGAACATGTGCATGGCCTAGTCACGATTGCCGTTCATGGCAATAGGGGGAAGCGTTGAACAGATTGTATAGAAAATGAGATTGATTATTGATTAATCCGCTACTGTCAGCGCAGGTATTACAGTTTTGCAAACGGGGCAGGGGCAGATCGGCGGCGGCGCGGACGGGCCTGGCAGGCGCAAAATGACGACTTATTCATCGCTGGCAGCCGGCTTGTCAATTTGGCTTGTCATTTGCTTAGGGCTTTCTGTTGCAGAAAAGGCAATGCACTGCTTTTTTCCCATGTGCCGGAGATACACTGCATTTTTGTATGAAAGACCGGAGTGTCATGGATACCGGAGTATTGCAGGTCAGCGCCTTCGTGGCCTTCACGATTGCCATACTGCTGTTGTTCGTCGGCAAGCTGGCGACGATGCGTATTGCCTTGTTGCGGCAGTACAGCATCCCGGAACCCGTGGTCGGCGGATTCTGTTGCGCCGTCGTGGTGGCTCTGGCCTATTACGTCCTGGATATCCGTATCCAGTTTGCGCTCGGTGTGCGTGAATTGCTGCTGCTGTATTTCTTCGCCGGTATCGGTCTGAAGTCCGATATGCGTACACTCAAGCGTGGTGGCTGGCCGCTGGTGCTGCTGCTGATCCTGGCCTCGGTGTTCATCGTGATACAGAACCTGGCGGGCATGGGCCTGGCGGCCATGTTTGGCCTGGACCCCCGTGCCGGGCTGATGGTCGGCTCCATTTCGCTGACTGGCGGTATCGGCACCACGCTGGCCTGGAGCCCCATCTTCATTGAAAAACTGGGTATTCCCAATGCCATGGAGCTGGGGATCGCCGGAAATACCGTCGGCATGATTGCTGCGTGCGTGGTGGGTGGCCCGGTGGCAACCTGGCTGATCCGCCACCATGGGGTCAAGCCTTCCGGCAATCGCCAGCTGGATGTGGGTGCGGTCAATCAGGGCCGGGCCGAGCCGCTGGATTACTTCAGTGTCTTGTGGGCCTTGTTCCTGCTGAACTGCGCCTTGCTGATCGGCTGGAGCCTGGATGCCGCATTGAAGGGCCTGGGGCTGACCTTGCCGACGTTTGTCAGCTGCTTGATGGCAGGCATCCTGATTCGCAATATTCCAGCATTGACCATACGGCGTGATCCGACGCGCAGCATGCCGGGTACGACCAAGGCGCTGGCGTTGCTGGGTGACGTTACCCTGGGGCTGTTCCTGACGATGGCGCTGATGGGCCTGCAACTCTGGGAATTGGAAGGCGTCTTCCTGTTCATTATTGTTGTGATGGTGGTGCAGATATTCCTGACGGTGATGTACGCGCTGTTCGTGGTGTTCCGTCTGATGGGTCGGGACTACGAGGCCGCGGTGATGTCAGCGGGCTTTGGCGGTATTACGCTGGGATCGACGGCGACCGCCATCGCCAATATGACAGCGGTGGCGCAGCAGTATGGCGCGGCGCACCGGGCATTCATCGTCGTACCGCTGGTATGCGGCTTTTTCATCGACCTCGTCAATGCCATGATTATCACGGCATTGCTTTGACCGGCGGCTTCCCGTATTCTCGACGGGTTGGCCGCGTGGCGGCCGGATGGTGATGACCGCGGGCGAAGACCGAGGCGAAATGAAAGGAGTTTCCGAATGAGCGTGGCGTCGATTTACGATATTCCGTTGCAGCGCCTGGATGGCAGCGCGGCAACGCTGGGCGATTACCGTGGCAAGGCTTTGCTGATTGTCAATGTGGCGTCCCAGTGCGGGCTGACCCCCCAGTATGCGGGGTTGGAAGCCCTGTATGAGCAGTATCGGGATCAAGGCCTGGAAGTGCTGGGCTTTCCCTGCAATGACTTCGCTGGCCAGGAGCCGGGTTCCGCAGACGAGATCAAGACTTTCTGCGAAGGGACGTTCGGTGTTCGGTTCCCGCTGTTTGCCAAGGTCGTGATCAACGGCGCAGGCCGTCATCCCTTGTATGCGGCATTGATCGCTGCCAAGCCGGCAGCCCAGCAAAAGCCGGATGGCACGCTGCGCCAGCGCCTGGCAGATCGCAATCTGCTGTCGGCCGAGCCTGGCGATGTGACCTGGAATTTCGAGAAATTCCTGGTGTCGCGTTCGGGCGAGGTCATCGGTCGCTTTGCGCCGGATATCGCGCCGGATGATCCTGCCTTGCGCCAGGCCATAGACGCGGCGCTGGCCTGATCCATGCGATCTCTGCCACCAGCGCGCAAGGGTTGGCGGCAGGAGCGGGCGGGAGCCTGCGCTGGCTCCCGCTGGGCTGGCGCGGTAAGGATGTTGAGCAGGCGCCGGATGCATCCGGCGCCTGAATCATTTGCGGGGTGAAGAACATGAGTGAACTCACGCTTTGGGGCCGTAGCAGCTCCAGCAATGTGCGCAAGGTGATCTGGGCGCTGACGGAGCTGGAGCTGGATTACCGTCGCGTGGATGCGGGCGGCGCATTCGGTGTGGTGCACGACGCCGCCTATCTGCAGCTCAATCCCAATGGACTGGTGCCGTGCCTGCAGCAGGGGGATTTCGTGCTGTGGGAGTCGAACGCCATCGTGCGTTACCTGGCCGATGTCCATGGCCAGGGTTCGCTGTTGCCGGACGGTGCCCGGGCCAGGGCGGCGGCAGATAAATGGATGGATTGGGCTTCCACGGCATTTGCCGGCCCGTTCCGCGATATTTTCTGGAACAGCGTGCGCGCGACGCCGGCGCAGCGCAGCGAAACGGAAATCCAGCGTGGCTGGGAGCAGGGCGCCGCGCTGCTGCGGATTGCCGATGCCACGTTGGCCCGCCAGCCGTATTTGTCCGGCGAGCGTTTCGGCATGGGTGACATTCCGTTGGCGACACTGTTGCAGGCCCTGCGTACCTTGCCCGATGCATTCCCGGCTCTGCCGCATCTGGATGCCTGGTATGGCCGCCTGCAGCAGCGTAAAGGCATGCAGTTGCTTGAGAGCCTGTCGCTGCGCTGAGCGGCACCGCCGCAGGCGCAGGGCATATCTTTCGCGTATTGAATTGTTTTCTAGGTTGGGGTGATGGCTTTTTCTTCTGAGAATCTGGCGCAGATCCATGCACGCATTGCGGCGGCCGAACAGCGCGCCGGGCGTGCTGCCGGCAGTGTGACCCTGCTGCCCGTCAGCAAGACATTTGGTGTTGATGTATTGCGTGAAGCGGCGGCTCATGGCCTGCGGCGCCTGGGTGAAAACAAGACGCAGGAGATCAAGAGCAAAAGCGAACCCCTGGCCGATTGCGGCATCAGCTGGGTCATGATCGGGCATTTGCAGACCAATAAGGCCAAGGAGGCCGCCCGGCTGGCCGATGAAATTCAGTCGCTGGATCGCCTGGATCTGGCGCTCGCGCTGCAAAAGCGCCTGGAGATCGAAGACCGCTCCATGGATGCGCTGGTACAGGTCAAAACCTCGCCAGAGCCCAGCAAGTTCGGCATGGCGCCCGAGGCGGTCGCGCAGTTTCTGCAGGAGGTGGCGCAACAGGCGCCGCGCTTGCGCATCCAGGGTTTGATGACGCTGGCGATCAATGACCCGGATCCTGAACAGGTGCGTGCCTGCTTCCGACGTTTGCGCGAGTTGCGCGATGCGCTGGCGCCCGCTGCCCCGGCAGGCGTATCGCTGGCGCGCCTTTCCATGGGCATGAGTGGTGATTTCGAGATAGCGATCGAGGAAGGCTCGACCGAAGTGCGGATTGGTTCCCTGCTGTTTGGTGGCCGTGATTACGCGGCAAAGTGATATGCAGCAGGTGTAATGATGTTGTCCATGGATGTCGCGCTGTCGTTTTTCGGAACGGCAGTGGTGTTGGCGCTGGTGCCAGGGCCGGATAATCTTTGTGTGCTGGCGCAGTCGGCGGCAGATGGCTGGCGGGCAGGCATGCGTCTGGTGCTGGGGCTGTGTTCCGGGCTTGTGGTGCATACCGCAGCGGTTGCGCTGGGGTTGGCCGTCGTGTTCCAGGCCTCTGCGCTGGCATTTACGATTCTGAAACTGTGCGGGGCAGCCTATCTGCTGTATCTGGCCTGGCAGGCGTTTGCGCATGCCAAGGCGGCATCCGGGCGGGGGCAAACGACGCGCTTGGGCGGCTGGGCGCTATATCGGCGCGGCATTCTCATGAATGTCAGCAACCCCAAGGTGTCTTTGTTTTTCCTGGCTTTCCTGCCGCAGTTCGTCACGCCGGGGCAAGGCAGTGTGACCGGGCAATTGATTGCCCTGGGGGCCTTGTTCATGCTGGCGGCCTTGTTGGTCTTTGGCGCGATTGCCTTGCTGGCCGGACGTCTGGGGGATCTGTTGCGACGTTCTCCCGGGGTGCAGGTCTGGCTGAATCGCGGCGCGGGCGCCGTATTCCTGGCCTTGGCCGCCAAGCTGGTCTTTTCAGAGCGCAGCTGATTTCCTTTCCTTTATGGCTGTGGCCGCCACCCTGAATCACGGGTGCAGCGGCGCTTTGCCGTGGTTCACACGTTTGTTGCAGTGCGACGCAGGGTAAACCAGCATGGCTGTGAATCTTGCGCATCGCCATAATTCAAACAAACGTTTGAAACAGGTGAATGAACGGTGTCAGCAGTCATCAACGAGATGGGCCGTGTGACGGTCCCCACGCCCGAAGCGGTGCTGGATGCAGCGGAAACCCTGTTCGCGCAGCAGGGGCATGAGGCGACGTCCATGCGCCAGATCACCGCCCTGGCCGGCGTGAACCTGGCTGCCGTCAATTACCACTTCGGTTCCAAGGAAGGCCTGGTGCAGGCCGTACTCAAGCGGCGCCTCGGGGCCTTGAACCAGGCACGTTTGCAGCAATTGGAGGCGCTGGAACAACAGGCGGCCGCCAGCGGCCAGCCGGTCAAGGCCTCCCAGATCGTCGATGCTTTCTTCGGCACCCTGATTCGCATGGCGCGGCAGGACAAAGCCGGGATATGGCCGCTGCTGGAGCGTTCCATGACCGAGCCGACGGCCTTTATCCGGATTCTGTTTGCGCAGGAATACAGCGATGTACTGGAGCGCTACAAGCAGGCTTTGCTCAAGGCTTTGCCAGGTGTGCCGCATGACGAAATCGTGTGGCGTTTCCAGTTCATGCTGGGCGCGGCATCGTTCGCCTTGACGGGCACCAAGGAGCTGCGCGAGGTCATGGGCTGGCAGGAAGATGCGCAGGATGCCACTCAGGAGGAGGCCGAGCTGCTGCCGCGCCTCATGAGTTTCCTGCTAGGCGGTTTACGTGCGCCGTTGCAGTCGCCCTAACAAAATAATCAGAAGCTGGAGACATAATCATGCAAGTCATTGGATGGATCGTTCTGGCGCTGGTCGTGCTTGGCGTCATTCTGCTGGGTGTGCCCGGCATACGTCGCAGCCTGTTGAGCCGGCCGCTGCTGAACCGCTTCCGGCAGATCCTGCCGCAAATGTCCGAGACCGAGCGCGATGCGCTGGAGGCCGGCACGGTCTGGTGGGAAGGCGACCTGTTCCGTGGCCGTCCGGACTGGAATCGTCTGCTGGCTTTTCCCCGTCCCCGGCTGACGGCCGAAGAGCAGGACTTCATGAACCATCAGGTCGAGCGGGCCTGCGAGCTGGTCAATGACTGGGAAGTCTCCCACCACAAGGGGGATATGTCGCCGGAAGCCTGGGCCTATATCAAGCAGGCCGGCTTTCTGGGCATGATCATCCCGCGCGATTATGGCGGCCTGGGTTTTTCGGCCTATGCGCACTCAGAAATCATTACTAAATTATCTACCCGTTCCTCCGCGCTGGCGGTGACGGTGATGGTGCCCAATTCCCTGGGGCCAGCCGAGTTGCTGCTGCACTACGGCACGGAAGAACAGAAGAATCACTATTTGCCGCGCCTGGCGACGGGCGACGAAATTCCTGCCTTCGCGCTGACCAGCCCGTGGGCGGGCTCCGATGCGGCCGCCATTCCGGACTATGGCGTGGTCTGCAAGGGAGAATGGCAGGGCCGTGAAGTGCTGGGCATGCGTGTGACCTGGGATAAGCGGTATATCACCCTGGCGCCGGTGTGCACCATTCTGGGTCTGGCTTTCCGCCTGTATGACCCCGATGGCCTGCTGGGCGGCAAGAAGGATATCGGCATTACCTGCGCGCTGGTGCCCTCCAATCATCCGGGTGTCGAAACCGGCAGGCGCCACTTCCCGCTCAATGCCATGTTCATGAATGGCCCGACGCGCGGACGGGATGTGTTCATGCCGCTGGATTTCATCATCGGCGGGCCGAAGATGGCCGGCCAGGGCTGGCGCATGCTGATGGAGTGCCTGGCCGCGGGCCGTTCGATTTCGCTGCCTTCCGCCAATGCCGGGATGGCGCGCCTGACGGCACGAGCCGTGGGTGGCTATGCGCGGGTGCGCAGCCAGTTCGGCGTGCCGGTCGGCCGCTTTGAAGGGGTAGAGGAAGCCCTGGCGCGCATTGGTGGCCATGCCTATGTGGCCGAGGCTGCCCGCACCATGACGGCAGGAGCGGTGGATCTGGGAGAAAAACCGTCGGTGGCTTCCGGCATCGTCAAATATCACGTGACCGAACGCGCCCGGCAGGTCGTTAATGACGGGATGGATGTGATCGGTGGCAAGGGCATCTGCCTGGGGCCGTCGAACTTCCTGGGACGCGCCTATCAGCAGGTGCCCATCGGCATCACAGTCGAAGGCGCGAACATCCTGACCCGCAGTCTGATCATCTTCGGCCAGGGCGCGACGCGCTGCCATCCGTATGTCCTGGCTGAAATGCAGGCGGTGCGGGAAAGCGACAAGCGGCGTGCTCTGCAGGATTTCGACCGTGCTTTCTGGGGCCATGTCCGCTTTGTCATCGGCAATGTCGTGCGCAGCGGCTGGCATAGTTTCACGGCAGGCCGTTGGGCCGACAAGCCGCGCCGGGCCGATGCGGCCACGGGCCGCTACTATCAGCAGCTTGGCCGTCTTTCCAGCGCGTTCGCCATGTTGTCCGATATGTCCATGCTGATTCTCGGTGGCAGCCTCAAGCGGCGTGAAAGCTTGTCGGCGCGGCTGGGTGATGTGCTGGCGCAGATGTACCTGGCCAGCGCCGTGCTCAAGCGCTATGAGGACGAAGGCCGTCAGGCCGAAGACCTGCCGCTGGTGCATTGGGCCATGCAGGATGCCTTGTTCCGCGCGCAAACCGCCATGGACGGCTTGCTGCAGAATTTCCCTAACCGCTTCGTGGCAGGCTGCCTGCGCCGCACCGTATTTTTCTGGGGCCGGCCGTTTGCGGCGCCCAGCGACAGGCTGGGTCAGAAAGTGGCCCGCTTGCTGACTGAACCGGGCGCGGCCCGCGACCGCCTGACCCAAGGCTGCTACGTGCCGCAATCCGCGGATGAGCCGGTGGGAGCCATCGAGCAGGCCTTGGTGGCGACCTTGGCGGCTGACGCCGCGCAGCTCAAGCTGCGGCAGCTCGACAAGAGTGGCTTGCTGGCGGGCAATCCGCTTGCCAACGTGCGCGATATGACGGAAGCCGCACGCGCCGCCGGCGCCTTGAGCGATGAGGAGTACACCTTGCTGCGCAAGCGCGATGACTTGCGTGATGCCGTGGTCAAGGTGGACGACTTCCCCTTTGATGTCATGGCGCAGGAAGCGGTGCAACAGAAAGCGGTTCCGCAAGTAGCGGTGCAACAGGAAGTGGCACAACAGGGAGCGCAGGCATGAGCGATCCGGTCTATGTCGTGGATGGTGCACGTTCGCCATTCCTCAAGGTGCGTACCGGGCCTGGCCCGTTCAGCGCGGCGGATCTGGCCGTGCAGGCCGGGCGGGAATTGTTGTTGCGCCAGCCTTTTGCGCCGACGGATCTGGATGAAGTCGTGATCGGCTGCGCGGCGCCTTCGCCTGATGAGGTCAATATCGGGCGCGTGATTGCGCTGCGCCTGGGCTGCGGCCCAAAAGTGCCGGGCTGGACGGTCATGCGCAACTGCGCATCGGGCATGCAGGCGCTGGATTCCGCCATGACCAATATCGAAGCGGGGCGGGCCGATTTGATCCTGGCCGGGGGCGTCGATGCCCTGTCGCGTGCGCCGCTGCTGTTTTCCGATGACATGACGCGCTGGCTGGCGCGTTGGATGGCGGCCCGTTCCACCGGGCAGAAACTGCGTTTGCTGGGGCAGTTCCGGCCAGGGTTTTTCAAGCCGGTGATTGGTTTGCTCAAAGGGCTGACCGATCCGGTGGTGGGTTTGTCCATGGGACAGACAGCCGAGAATATTGCCATGCGGTTCGGTATCACCCGCACGGAAATGGACAGCTATTCGGCGCGCAGCCACCAGCGCGCGCTGGCCGCCCGCGAGGCCGGCGCCTTCCAGGCCGAAATGGCGCCGCTGGTGGATACGCAGGGGCAAAGCTATACCGAGGATGATGGCGTACGCGCCGATTCCACGCTGGAGCGCCTGGCGCGTTTGCGCCCGGTGTTCGACCGCCTGGGCGGCAACATCACGGCGGGCAACAGTTCTCAGGTGACTGATGGTGCGACCGTACTGTTGCTGGCTTCCGAGCGTGCTGTCGAGAAGTGGGGGCTGGAGCCACTGGGGCGGATTCTGGACCGTGAGTGGGCCGGCCTGGATCCGGCTTGCATGGGATTGGGCCCGGTACATGCCGCCACGCCTATTCTGCAGCGTCAGCAAATGGATTTGAATGGCCCGGATCTCTGGGAAATCAATGAGGCATTCGCGGCGCAGGTGCTGGGTTGCCTGGCGGCCTGGCAGGACGAAGAGTATTGCCGGACCCAGCTGGGGACGGAGCCCTGGGGGGCCCTGGACGACAAGCGCCTGAATGTGGATGGCGGCGCCATTGCGCTGGGCCACCCGGTAGGCGCCTCGGGGGCGCGTATTGTGCTGCACCTGTTGCAAGCCCTGCATGCGCGTGGTTTGCGCCGCGGGATGGCGTCCATCTGCATAGGCGGGGGCCAGGGCGGCGCGATGCTGGTGGAAGCGATGGGCGCAGGCAATAGCAATCAGGCCGTGCAGCAGGAGGCAGCATGATGGAAAACACTTTGCAGCACTGGTCGCTGACACGCGACGGGCAGAACCTGGTCTGGCTGACGCTGGATCGGCAGGGCAGCGCGGTCAACGCCCTGGCAGCGGACGTCATGGCGGAACTGGGGACGGTGCTGGATGTGCTGGAACAGAATGTGCCGGCCGGCCTGATCATCCGTTCGGGCAAGGACACCGGCTTCGTGGTGGGAGCGGATATTGATGAGTTTTCCCGGCTGGACGACGCAGGCGCCGCGCAGGCGCTGGTGGCGCGGGGCTGGAATCTGTTTGAACGGCTGGCTGCAGTGCGCTATCCGACTCTGGCCTTGATACAAGGGCATTGCCTGGGTGGTGGGTTGGAGCTGGCCATGGCCTGCCGCTATCGCATCGTGATAGACGACCCGGGCACCGGGCTGGGCTTGCCGGAAGTCATGCTGGGCATCGTGCCGGGCTGGGGTGGCATCAAGCGTTTGCCGCGGCTGGTCGGCGCGCAGGTGGCTCTCGACATGATGCTGACAGGCCGCCGCCTCAATCCGCGGCGCGCTGCCAGCCTGGGCCTGGTGGATGCCTGCGTGCCCGCACGGGTGGCTCAGGCGGCCGCGCGCCAGTGGGTGCTCTCAGGCAAGCCGGCGGCGCGCGTGCGTGGCTGGCGCAGCTGGCTGGGCGCCTGGCCATTCAAGGCGCTGGTACGGCGGCAGGTGGCACGCCAGTTGGCCAGCAAGGATCCGCTGGGCCATTATCCGGCGCCACGGGCCATCCTGGATCTCTGGTCGCATCATGAGGGCAATCCGCTGAAGGTGCCGGCGCTGATAGATGCCATCCTGTCCTCGCAGACGGCGCGCAATCTGTTGCGTGTCTTTCATCTGCAGGAGCGCCTGAAGGCCTATGGCAAAACGGCGGGCCTGGCGCCGGTACGGCATGTGCATGTGGTCGGTGCCGGGGTGATGGGCGGGGATATTGCCGTCTGGTGCGCCTTGCAAGGCATGCGTGTGACCCTGCAGGATCAGAACCTGGCGCAGATTGCCCCGGTGCTGGCACGGGCCGGCAAGCTGTATCGGCGCAAGCTGAAGGATAGACGCCGCGAACAGGCGGCACTGGATCGTCTGATTCCGGATGTGGCCGGTCATGGCGTGGCCCAGGCCGATCTGGTGATCGAGGCCATCAGCGAGAACCTGGAGGCCAAACAGGGGCTGTATCGGCAACTGGAAGCCCGCATGAAGCCGGATGCGCTGCTGGCAACCAATACCTCCAGCCTCCCGCTGGAAGCGTTGCGCACGGTCTTGCAGCAGCCCCAGCGGCTGGTGGGCATCCACTTCTTCAATCCGGTGGCGCGCATGCCGTTGGTGGAGGTCGTCAGCACCCGCGACGGAGACGCCCTGCATCAGCAGGCGGCAGCGCGGGCCTGCGGGTTTGTCGGCCAGATCGGCAAGTTGCCGCTGCCGGTTCGCAGTGCCCCCGGGTTTCTGGTCAATGCGGCATTGGCGCCTTACATGCTGGCGGCCATGCGCTACGTCGATGAGGGTGTCAGCCCAGCCAGCATTGATGCTGCCATGACGGCTTTTGGCATGCCCATGGGGCCGATCGAACTGATTGATACGGTGGGCCTGGATGTGGCCCTGGCGGCGGGGCGTCAGTTGGCCCCGGATGCCGAGCCGCCGCGTTGCCTGCTGCAGCGGATAGAAAGCGGCAAGCTGGGCCGGAAAAACGGAGCGGGGTTTTATCAATGGCGCGCCGGCAAGGCGGTCAAGCCGAAGGCCGGCAGCGTGCCGGAAGGCCTGGCCGCGGCGCTGGCGCAGACCTTGGCGCAGGCTGCCCAGCGGCAGCTCAGTGCGGGCGTGGTCGCAGATGCCGAACTGGCGGATGCGGGCATGATTTTTGGAACCGGCTATGCCCCGTTTACGGGGGGGCCGTTGCAGCATCACGGAATGTCTTCAGTCCCAGAATAAAGCAAGAGGCAGCAAAAGTCCCGGCCTGGCCGGTTCCATATGACAGACCCAGAGAAGGTCTGCCATTCACGAGGAGACAAATGATGAAAACACGCAATCTGACAGGGCGCGTCTTTTCCTTGGCGGTATTGAGTGGTGTAGCCACGGCCAGCCATGGCGCAGGATTCCAGCTGCTTGAACAGAGCGCCAGCGGGTTGGGCAATGCCTATGCCGGTTCCGCCGCCATTGCGGAAAATGCCAGTACGATTTATTTCAATCCGGCAGGGATGACGTATCTGCCGGGGCTCAATGTTTCGGGTGGCGTGACGGCGATCCGGCCTTCTTTCAAATTCAGCGACGACGGCCTGAGCCGTGGCCCGCTCGCGCTGGGCGGCACACCTGGCGGGTCGAATGGCGGCGACGCGGGCAGCTGGGGGTTTGTGCCCAATGCCTATATGTCGTGGCAGATCAATGAACGCTGGTTTGCCGGCGTGGGGGTGGGTGCGCCGTTCGGTCTGAAAACAGAATATGCCGATGACTGGATTGGTCGTTTTCACTCGCGAGAGTTCGACATTCGTACCATCAACGTCAATCCGTCCGTCGCCTATAAGGTCAATGATTACTTCTCGGTCGGGGTGGGCGCCAACTGGCAACGCATCGACGCGACCTATCGTCTGGCCCAGGTGCTGCCGGTGCCGGGCGTGGGCTATATGGAAGGGGATGCCAAGGTCAAGATGCACGGCGATGCCTGGGGCTGGAATGTCGGTGTGATCTTCCAGCCGACCCAGTCCACGCGTATTGGCCTGTCATACCGTTCCAAGATCAAACACTCGGCCAAGGGCGATACCAATATCGAGTTGCGCGGCAATCCGGTGGGTAGCGGCAGTGCCCACGCCAGCGTCGATTTGCCCGATACCGTCGTGTTCAGCGTCATGCATGACCTGACGCCCAGCTGGACCCTGCTGGGTGATGTGTCCTGGACAGGCTGGAGCAGCATTCCCCGGCTCGACATCGAAAGTGGTGGCAGCATCAACCGCACGACCTCGCTGGACCTGCGCTTTCGCGATACCTGGCGCGCGGCATTGGGCGCCAACTACCATGTGAATGAGAAATGGACCTGGAAGGTAGGCGTGGCCATCGACCAGTCGCCGGTGCGCAGCGCCGAATATCGCCCCACCTCCCTGCCTGACAACAATCGTCTGTGGCTGTCCACCGGGGTGCAATACCGCCACGGTGCAAATACCACCGTTGATCTGGGCTATACCTATCTGCATTTGAAGGATACGCCTATCGACAACGGCAATGTCCTGGCTCAGGGCAGAGTGGAGGGGGATTACAAGAGCAGCGGCCACATCATCGGTTTGCAGGTTTCGACCCGCTTCTGAGGATGAGGCCATCCGATTCACGGAATGACTAAGGAGAGTTGCTTGAGCAAGTTCAATATCAAACGCGCCGCAGTGCTGGGCGCCGGGGTGATGGGAGCGCAGATTGCCGCGCACCTGGCCAATGCCGGCATTCCCGTGCTGCTGTACGACCTGACGGCCAAGGAAGGCGATCCCAGCGGCGTGGCGCTCAAGGCCCTGGCCGGGCTGAAGAAACTGGAACCGGCGCCGCTGGCCAGCCAAGCGAGCCTGGCCTATATCACGCCAGTCAACTATGACCAGCATCTGGAGCAATTGTCCGGCTGCGATCTGGTCATCGAAGCCATTGCCGAACGGCTGGATTGGAAAAACGAGTTGTACCGGCGTGTGGCGCCCCATATCGGGCCGCAGGCCATTCTGGCCTCGAATACCTCCGGTCTGCCGATTGCGTCGCTGGCGCTGGCGTTGCCCGAGACGCTGCGCTCGCGCTTTTGCGGCGTGCACTTCTTCAACCCGCCGCGCTATATGAAGCTGGTGGAGTTGGTGGCAATCCCCGAAACGCGTCCCGATGTCCTGGATAACCTGGAGTCCTGGCTGACGTCGCGCATGGGCAAGGGGGTGATCCGAGCCCTGGATACGCCGGATTTCATCGCCAATCGCGTAGGGGTGTTTTCGCTGCTGGCGGCCATGCATCATACGGTGCGGCTGGGGCTGGGCTTTGATGAGGTCGATGCCCTGACCGGGCCGCTGATCGGGCGGCCCAAGAGCGCGACCTACCGCACGGCCGATGTCGTGGGCCTTGATACGCTGGCGCACGTCATCAATACCTTGCGTGATGGCGCGACGGAAGACCCCTGGCATGAGCATTTCAAGGCGCCTGATTGGTTGCAGGGCCTGATCGAGCAGGGCGCGCTGGGGCAGAAGAGCGGGCGCGGGGTATATCGGAAAGTCGGGCGCGAAATCCAGGTGCTGGATCTTGCGCTGGGCGACTACCGCCCCGCCGCAGGCAAGGTTGCCGATGAAGTGGCTGCCATTCTCAAGCAACGCGATCCGGCCGAGCGCCTGCGTGCCTTGAGGTCCAGCAGCCATCCGCAGGCGCGTTTCCTGTGGGCGGTGCTGCGCGACTCGTTCCATTACAGCGCCTTCCACCTGGGGGGCATCGCACCGAATGCGCGTGATCTTGACCTGGCCATGCGCTGGGGCTTTGGCTGGTCGCTCGGGCCCTTGGAAACCTGGCAGGCAGCAGGCTGGGCTGAAACGGCGGCGGCGATCGAAGCGGATATTGCACGGCAGGAAACCATGGGGCCGGCACCGTTGCCGGCATGGGCCAAGGAGACAGATCGCCAGGGCGTGCACACGCCTGCGGGTTCCTATTCGGCGCGTACCAACCGGATCGAAGCGCCATCCTCCTTGCCGGTATATGCCCGCCAGATATTCCCGGAGCGTGTCCTGGGCGGCCAGAACCCTGCGGCAGCGCAGCCACAGGAAATACTCTGGGAAAACGATGGCGTACGGCTGTGGCGCTTGCCGGCAGTGGACGCGGGTGTTGCTATCCTGTCGTTCAAATCGAAGATGCACACCATTGGCGATGAAGTCCTGGATGGCGTCTTGCAGGCGGTGGCCCATGCCGAACAGCATAGTGACGCCCTGGTGCTTTGGCACGAAGCGCCGTTTGCCGTGGGGGCCAACCTCAAGCAGGTCGCCGACTCGGCGGCGGCTGGCGAATTCGAGCGCCTGGAGCAGACAGTGGCCAAATTCCAGCAGGCTTCGCTGTCGCTGCACTATGCCCAGGTGCCGACGGTGGCGGCAGTGCAGGGCATGGCGCTGGGCGGCGGCTGCGAATTCGCCATGCATGCGACGGCACGGGTATTCGCGCTGGAAAGCTATGTCGGGCTGGTGGAGGCAGGGGTGGGCCTGATTCCGGCTGGCGGCGGCAGCAAGGCCTTTGCGGTACGTGCCGCATGGTTGGCGGCGCAGACGGAGACGCCGGCAGAAGTCTTCCCATACTTGCAGCCGGCTTTCCGCAATATCGCCATGGGCCAGGTATCCAAGAGCGCGCTGCAGGCCATCGAGGCAGGCTTCGGCGTGCCGACCGATACCGTGATTTTCCATCCGGACGAATTGCTCTGGACGGCCGTGCGCCGCGCGCGTGCGATGGCGGATATCGGCCATCGGGTCCCGGCGCGCCCGGGGCAGGTCGTGGTGGCGGGCCGTAGTGGCATTGCCAACTTCGATATGCAACTGATCAATATGCTCGAAGGCGGCATGATCAGCCAGCATGACTACAAGGTGGCGCATTCTGCGGCTGTTGCCCTGTGTGGCGGTGATGTCGATACCGGCGTGAAGGTGGATGAGGCCTGGTTGCTGGCGGTGGAGCGACGCGAATTCATGGCTTTGTTGCGCACCCCCGAAACGCTGGCGCGTATTCGCCACACCCTGGAAACCGGTAAGCCGTTGCGCAATTGAACAAGGAAGATTCATGAGTATGCAGAAACAGGATGCCTACATCGTGGCTGCGACCCGTTTGCCGGTCGGCAAGCGTGGCGGCATGTATGGACGTACCCGTCCCGATGATCTGCTGGCGGCCGCGCTGCGCGCAGCGCTGGCGCAGGTGCCGGGGCTGGACCCGGCGCAGATCGGCGATGTGATTACCGGTTGCGCCATGCCGGAAGCGGAACAGGGCATGAACCTGTCCCGCATGGGTTTGCTGCTGGCCGGCTTGCCCAATCAGGTGCCCGGGCTGACGATCAACCGCTTTTGCGCATCGGGCTTGCAGGCCGTGGCGGATGCCGCCAGCCGTATCCGTCTGGGAGAGGCGGATATCATGGTGGCGGCGGGTGCGGAGTCCATGAGCCTGATGTCGCAGATGATGGGCAACAAGATCGCCATCAACCCGGCGATCTTCGAGGGGGATGAGCGTCTGGGCATGGCCTATGGCATGGGCCTGACGGCTGAAAAAGTCGCGCAGCGCTGGAAGGTGTCGCGCGAAGACCAGGACGCCTTTGCGCTGGAGTCGCATCGCCGCGCGGTGGCGGCCCAGGCCGCAGGGGCGTTTGCAGCGGAAATCACGCCCTACGAAATTGTCAGCCATGGGCCGGGCGACCGCCACACCGGCGAGCCGCGCATCAGCCGTCGCACTGTGAGCCAGGACGAAGGTCCACGCGCGGACAGCAGTGCTGAGGCGCTGGGGCGGCTGCGCACGGTATTTGCTGCAAGAGGGTCGGTGACGGCGGGTAACAGCTCGCAGATGTCTGATGGCGCCGCAGCTGTGGTACTGATGTCCGAACGCCTGGTGAAGTCGCTCAACCTGAGGCCGCTGGCCCGCTTTGCTGGCTATTCGGTCGCGGGCGTGCCGCCGGAAATCATGGGCATCGGCCCGATTGAAGCGATTCCCCGTGCGTTGGCGCAGGCAGGCATCAGCCAGGATCAGCTCGATTGGATCGAACTGAATGAAGCCTTCGCGGCGCAAGCGCTGGCAGTGATGCGCGAATTGCACCTGGATCCGCAGCGGGTCAACCCATTGGGAGGCGCCATTGCGCTGGGGCATCCGCTGGGCGCGACGGGCGCGATTCGCACGGCGACATTGACGCACGGCCTGCGGCGTACTGGCGGGAAGTACGGCATGGTGACCATGTGCATCGGGACCGGCATGGGCGCCGCAGGCGTATTCGAGGCGCTTTGAACATGTCGCTGGACTTGTTGAGCCGCCTGCCCCATGCCTGGCGCGCCCCTGCGGTGCGGCTGGGGTTCAACCTGCATCCGGGGTTCCGGGGCATGGGGGGGCGGGTGGTGCATGTTGCGCCGGACCTGTCCTGCATGCGCGTGCGTCTGCCCTGGCATCGGCGCACGCGCAATATGCTGGGCTCCATTTATGGCGGCTCACTGTTCGGCATTACGGATGGGCCGCATCCGCTGCTGCTGACTTTGCGCTTGGGGCGCGACGTCATCATCTGGGATAAACAGGCGGCCATCCGTTTTCGGCGGCCGGCCTATCAGGTGCTGTACGCCGAGTTCCGCATCACGGACGAAGAAGTGGCCGACATCCGGCAGGCGCTCGATGCGGGTGGGGAAACCGTGCGGGTCTATAGCGTGGACCTGGTCGATGCCCAGGGAACCGCGTATGCGACCGTAGAGCGCACGCTGTATATCGCCACCCGGGCGCACTATGCCGAAAAAAAGCGCGAAAAAGAATTGGCAGGCAAGACAGCGGCCACCGGCGAGGCCGTAGAAAGAACAAAATGATGAGGTTCCATGGGGAGCCGCAGGCGGACTAAGGAGACAGTCGTGGAGAAAATCTGGCTAGAGCAGTACCCGGAAGGCGTTCCCCCCGTAGTGGACACCACAGAATACGATTCGCTGATCCATCTGTTCGAAACCAGCTGCAAACGCTATGCCAAGCAGGTGGCCTATGTTTCGCTGGGCAAGGAAATGACCTATGCGGAGCTGGATCGCCAAAGCCGTGCCTTCGCCGGTTGGCTGCAAAGCAAGGGGCTGGGCAAGGGCGATGCCGTTGCGTTGATGATGCCCAATCTGCTGCAGTATCCGGTGTGCCTGTTCGGCATTCTGCGCGCCGGCTGCGTGATGGTGAACTGCAATCCGCTCTACAAGCCGCGCGAACTTGAATATCAGTTGGTGGATTCCCAGGCCAAGGCGATCGTGATCGCCGAGAACTTTGCGCATGTGCTGGAGCATGTCAAAGATCGCAGCCATCTCAAGCAGGTCGTGGTGACCGCAGTCGGCGATCTGCTGGGTGGCTTCAAGCGCATGCTGGTCAACTTTGTGGTGCGCCGGGTGAAGAAAGGCGTGCCGCCGTGGTCTTTGCCGGGGGCGGTATGGTTGCGTGATGCGCTGGCGCAAGGCGCAGCGCGACGTTTCGACCCGCCATCGCTGACAGCCTCCGATCTGGCCTTTCTGCAATACACCGGTGGCACGACGGGCGTGGCGAAGAGCGCCATGTTGTCGCACGGCAACCTGGTGGCGAACGTCTGCCAGGCGCATGCCTGGATACGCGCCTCAGTGCGCGAGGGCAAGGAATGCATCGTAACGGCCTTGCCGCTGTACCACATCTTTGCGCTGACGGCGAACTGCCTGATCTTTATGAAAATCGGCGCACGCAATGTCCTGGTGACAGATGCGCGGGATATTCCCGGCCTGATCAAAACCATGAGGGATTCGGGCATGACGGCGTTCACGGGCGTCAATACGCTCTTCAATGCCTTGCTCAATCACCCTGAGTTCGCCAAGCTGGACTTTTCCCAGCTGCGGCTGACATTGGGGGGCGGCATGGCGGTGCAGCGCGTGGTGGCGGAACGCTGGAAGGAAATCACCGGTACACCTTTGGTACAGGCGTATGGCCTGACGGAAACGTCGCCGGCAGTCACCATCAACCCCATGGATGGCCATCATGTTGAAGGATCCATTGGCTTGCCGCTGCCTTCGACGGAACTGAGCATTCGCGCTGATGATGGCAAGGAGCTGGCCATCGGGGAAACCGGGGAAATCTGCGTGCGCGGGCCGCAGGTGACATCTGGCTACTGGAAACGGCCTGAGGAAACCGCGCTGGCCTTCTATGCCGATGGTTTTCTGCGTACCGGGGACATCGGCTATGTGGATGACAGAGGGTTTGTCTTTTTGGTCGATCGAAAGAAGGACATCATCCTGGTGTCGGGTTTCAACGTCTATCCGAATGAAATCGAAGAAGTCGTGGCGACCCATCCGGGGGTGCGCGAAGTGGCGGCGGTAGGGGTGCCGGATGAGCGATCCGGCGAAGCGGTCAAATTGTTTGTGATCCGGCGCGACCCTGCGCTGACAGCGGAAGCGTTGATTGCCTTCTGCCGCCAGCAACTGACAGGCTACAAAATTCCTCGCCATGTCGAGTTCCGTGAAGATCTGCCGCGTACCAATGTCGGCAAGATACTGCGCCGCGAATTGCGTTGAGCGTTGCGTGCCGTTTGCTGGCGCCGCCAGCCTGGCACGGTGGGTTGGGCTTTGGCGGCGAGGGGCAATGGCAAGCAGATAGCGCGCGTGGCATGCCGGCGGGCGCGATTGCGTGCCGCTGCTCTCCATAGCGTGCAGTCGCGCTATCGCATTCTCTCTCCCTATATATAGGGAAGCCGGGAGGAAGCTGGCGGGTCGGAAGAAGCGAGGCTGGGGCGGCGGCCTCAATAGGGGGGAGGCCCTGCATCGCATCTCTATATAGAGAGAGGCGCTATATATAGAGATGCGTATGTGGCAACGGAGAGGTTGGCGACGTTTGGCGGGAGTCGGTTCGCAGGTCTGGACGCGGACGGATTCCCGCTTTTTTTGGGCAAACGAAGATTTTCTGCAAAAAGTTTTACACGGCGATGAAAAGCGTGCTATATTTCATTTTCTGTTGAGCGACGCAACAAATTCTTCGGAAAGCGAAGCGAAGTTCAACGGGGCCGGAAACGGAGTTTGTTTTCAGGTGCTGCGGTTTGATCCCCGAGGGACGGCAGGCGGTGCGGGAAGCGGATTCGGCGGGAAGTGAAGAAGATGTTCAGCAGGTGTTGACAAGCTTCAAAACTTCATGTTAAAGTTTCTAGCTCGGTTGCTTAGTAACTCAGGGTTAACCCGAAGGGGGTGGTTCTGATAAGTAACCGGAAACGAGGTCTGGTGGGTTTACCCAGGCGACGTTTTTCAAGTAGTGATTCAGCAGATAGCCGCTAAGTGGCAAACGAAACTGAGTTGACAAACCTGAAAAACTGCTTCATAATCTCGTTTCTCTGCTGATGCAAATCAGCGAAACGCGAAAGCGATGCAGTAGGAAGTTTAGTGGTTCAGTACCGAATTTGCAGTAACTGCTCTTTAACAACTTAACAGCCGATAAGTGTGGGCGCTTGGAATGAGTGTGCGATCCCAGCAATGGGAATGCCAAAATTATCAAGTGCCTACGAAAGAAGTAAGGTTTTAATACCTCACTTCCTTTGAAAAGCAAAGCGACATATTTCCGTCCCGGAAACGGGAAGGNATATGTAAAAAACAGAGATTAAACTGAAGAGTTTGATCCTGGCTCAGATTGAACGCTAGCGGGATGCTTTACACATGCAAGTCGAACGGCAGCACGAGGAGCTTGCTCCTTGGTGGCGAGT